>JAUWPK010000075.1 GCA_030611625.1 Promethearchaeum sp.
CTTTCCACTTTTCAATACCATACCATCTATTCGAAATCGCGTTTAATAAATCTTCGGAGGTAAGATTGTTATCATCTTTTTTTGAAAACGAGATAATATAGAAGAGTTTGTTGGTTTGAGAGATTTCGCTAAGATTCTTGAAATTCTCGCTATGAAATTCTAAATATTGACTCATTTCAGGTGAAACTTCTAAGATAAGGCAAGAATACATGCAATAAATTTTAATTTTATAATCTAAATAAAAAGGAGATTTTAGTTTACATGTTAAACAATCTCCATACCATTCTATAGATTTTGGTGGATCTTTTATCAAAAAATCAATGATTACTAAGTTTTTATATCTCAATTGCAAAGTTGGTTTTATATGACAATCAATCCAGAAATTATTGAGTTCTTTATTTTCTGGTTTCTGATTAATTGAAAAGATCTTGTAATTAAATTCCATATCAGAACTCAAGTTAGAACTCATTGTTCATTTTTAAGTTTCGAATTCATAAAAAGATTTATTTCGGATAGATTAACTACAGTTTTGACAGATTCTTCTCATCTTTCGTAAACGCGATCGTAATGTAATATCTGAGACATTTGCTACTCTAGAAATTGCTTTCTGGCTTAAAATTTTATGAAGAATCCTGCAAGCTAAATAAATTGCGGCTGCATTGATTCCATCATTGTTTAGTCCACTAATATTATTTTTTTCTATGAATCTCTTCCTGATTTGCTTGGCTTTCTGAACTACTTCCTCCGCTAACATTAATTTTGAGCAAATAAAAGAAATATTATCTGCAAGATTCATATTTAATCTCTTTAATCTTAAACTTTGAATTAAAATGTAATAATATCTACTAAAAAGCTTAACCGAATAAGAATTGTCTATACATAATTCTCTAATTGATATTGAAACTCTATAATAATGAGCAGAATAGTAGAAACAAACGCGAGAAATCAAAGTAACATATTTAAATTTAAAATCTTCCAGGCATATTGCTTTTTCAAATAAATATTGGGCATGTTTCAATATATTCTGTCCAAATTGATATAATGATGTAAGGCGATATAATTCCCAATTCCCAATTTTTCTTTTACGCTCTTTCCATTTTTTATTTCTTTCATATTTTAACGCACGCTTTAAAGCTAGATTTTCACTATTTAGAGTGTTTTTTTTTATGTAGTAGCCTTCTCGATCAAAAACTCTTGGTGTGCTCCATTCTGGCATTATAACAGACGTCTCAAAAACAAGACCACATTTTCTACATAATGTTTGTCCTCTTTCAAAGTCATGAAAAACATCGTGTCGACAAAAATTCATTTTAGACTCACTTCTAAAAGTCTTTGCAGATCTGGATTTTGATTCAACTATTGTTAATGCCATAATTAAAACTAGGAAATCAAGTATAACATTACTTGGAAGTTAGCATTTGTTTTTAGACCAATCGTATCTTAAAATTTGATATTGGGAGAATTTTTTTATTATTTATAAAAGATTGAAATTTTTTCCCAAGATTTTTATACTTGTCTTCTCTAAATTTAATTGCAAGGCAATTTTGAGAATACGTCTCTCTACAAAGGTGTTAATAAAAAAATGAATAGAATGGAAATTCTTGAATATTTATTTGAAAAAAGCAGATTTGGTGAAGGACTAACTAAAATTGAATTTTTCGAAAAGCAAAAAAATCTCGATTTTAAAGAAATTACACCCATCAGAATAATGAAAATTAGATTTTATGAAAAATTAGGTTTATATAAAGAAGGATTAAAACTATCTAAAAAATTGCTTCAAAACAATGAAATATCATCTATTTCCTTATTTGAAATTGATATATTCATAGAAATGAATAAAATTTTATTTTCAATGGGAAAATCTAATGAAATTGAGAATAACTTAAAAATTGCTGAAGAGAAATTGTTATCAATACAAAGCGCAACTGAAATCGAAATAATGAAAAGAATGGGAGATCTAATCATATTACGAATGGGCTGTTATTGGCAAAAAGGAGAATTAGATAATGCCCTGTTTTATGCTAAATTTAATTTGGACATTAGATTAACTTTAAAAAAGCAATTGGATATAGCCAATGCATATAACAATGTTGGTGTTATGTATAATGCCAGAGGGAGTTTAATTAAAGCTTTGAGTTTTCTGAAAAAAGCTTTCAAAATTCATTCAGAAATTAATTCTACTCGTGGGTTTTCAAAGACAGGAAATAATATTGGAGCAATTCTTATACAATTAGGAAGACTTAACGAGAGTTTAAAATATATGGAAAAATCTCTTGAAATAGATTATTCTGATGGATATAAGGAAGGAATTAGAGTAGCCTCTCAAAATATTGGTGAAGTTTATTGGCATAAAGGAGAATTTGAAAAAGCATTAAACTATTTATTTGATGCGTTAGAAATATGCTCAAAATCTGAAGACATATTTCAAGTTTCTGAAATATTAGTTCCAATAATCGCAGTTTTATTAGAAATGAATAATCTTAAGCTAGCAAATCATTATTTATATCAACTGGAATTAATAAAAAATAGTGAAAAAAATAAGATTATTCAACAAAGATATTTTTTAACTAATGCAATGGTGTTAAGGAAAAGCAGAAAAAAAGATTCATTGTATAAAGCTGAACAATATTTAAGGAACATTATTGAAGATGAAATTCGTTATCATGATATTACTGTAAAGGCACTACTAATGATTTCTGAAATCTTATTAGATAAATTTGGAAATACAAATAATCTACTAATAATCGAGGATATCAACAGTAATTTCGAGAAAATGGTTAAAATTGCAAAAAATACAAATTCATATTCTCTTTTAGTTGAATCATTACTACTAAAGGCAAAAATTGCGTTATTAGATTTTAATTTTAACGTTTCTCAAAAATATTTAATAAAAGCACTAAAAATTGCAAACAAATTTGAATTAAATCGAATAAAAATTAAAGTATTAAACGAATATGATGTATTTTTAAATGATATTTCTTTTTGGGATAATTTTTCTAAGAAAGAGCAAGCAAATTTTAAAAGAAAACAATTGGATACGATTAAATCACAAATACAAAACTTTTTTTCAACAGGTATTGAAAAAAATAATAATATTGAACAAGATAACCCTTTTCTTTTAATGCTACTACAATTTGATGGAACAATTATCGTCTCCCAAGAATTTAATGAAGAATGGAAAATGAAAGGTATGAAATTCAACATTTTTCAGATGAAATTATATAAATTTCTAAGAAATTATATTAATCAATCAATAGATTTTGCACAATTTGAGAATAATAAAATTATTTTATTGAAAATTAAGAAATGTATTGCATGTTATGTTTATCAAGGCTCTTCTATTTCTGCTACTCAGAAATTAAGTATATTTTCAAAATTACTGTTAAAAAATCAAGCATTTATGGAAAAAATTAAAGATTCAATTGAAATAAATAATAGAATTGATCTTAATAAATACAAAACCTTTCAAGATTGCATAAAATACAATTTTAAGACTCCTGTCGGAGTAGAAAACAATTCTTAATACAATTTGAATGGAATAAAAAATTAGATTTTTAAACATACTTAGCAATTTTATCGCAAGTGCGCTTTGTATCTAGAAAAATTAAACCTAATTTCACATTCTTCGATGTGGAGATGGTTAGTACCGCGTTAGGTCCGGCAGCCATAGTTAAAACGTAGCCATTTTGCCCCCGTACAAAGACTTGTTCAAAGAGACCCTTTCCGAACTCTTGCGCGGCTCTTTCAGCTAAAGATAAGATTGCAGCCGTCATAGCAGCTATACGAGTTTCATCGACGTCCGGTGGAAGTGCGCTCGCAATTGGGAGACCTTCGATACTAACTACTGCAGCAGATTGAACTTCAGGTATTGAGGCCAACAGATTTTTAAGGATCTCTTCGAGTGTTTCATCTTCTTCTTCTTCAGACATTTTTTTTTGTAAATCTCCCTTTTTTTAAGTATAGCTGATTTTCCGTTTTAATGAACTTTTCGAGGAATATTTATTAATTGTATTTTATATTTTAAAAATTTACGAATAGATTGAACTTTTTTTTAAAAACTATCTACTTCACATTAATTTCTTTAAATATAAAACTTTTCACTGAGCAGAAAGTTTAATTTAAGTGCAATTCAGAAATTTTATAAATTCTTAGCACCATATTATATTTGCGGGAGGAAAGAGCACAATATCTTTCATAAAACCTTTTTAAAACAGCATTTTATGTAAAGATTATATAAAATATCAGAACTTTTGCGATAATTAAAAATTGGAAGATTTTACTTAGAAATTTGCACAAATAATAAATGGAGGAATTGAAAACAAAAATGGCCCGTGGACGACAAAAAATGAAAAACATAACAATTGCATTACCTGAGATATATGTAAAAAATTTAGGAAAAATTCAGGAGATTGGGATGGTGCCATCGCGGTCTGAAGCGATTCGATTGGCAATTCGGGAATTTTTAAAGAAAGAAATAAATAATTGCAAATTACTAGGGTTTGATCCTGAATTAAAAGAACAGTAGATGCTGATAAAAACTATTTAGATTTTTAAATTCTCTAAAAATGATTTTTTGTTGATTAATTTTTAATATTATAACATAGGGATTATAATGGATAAATATATATTCGAAAAAATAAAATTAAGAGGTTCTGATTGTGATTCCTTTAAATTTATTGAATTCCCCCATGGAGAATGCTTTTTAACATATATATCTGATAACAAAAAAAAAATTAGATTCTTGGAAAAAAAACTTGAAAAATCTGCATGGACCGATGAAATTCCACAAAATTCAACTGATTTTAACAGGTTAATTAGTAAATACTCACATATATCAGGTATTTCCTTATTTTTTGATAATAAAGGGGATTTAATTCTGTTATATAACAGCTTAAATTCAGAAAACCTACACGATCTTTTCTTAATATCTTCATATAACTATGGAAAAAGTTGGGAACACGAACCACAATTAATTTCTCATGATTATTCATCATGGAAACTTCATTCAAATCCCATAGTTCTTCAAAAGGGAATTAAAGCAGGAAATATCTTAATACCTGTTGAAAATGATCTCGTAAAACGCTCTTTGGTCATTATTTCTGATAATAATGGTAAAAATTGGCATTTATCTCTGTATATTGAACCTGATGAAGGTTTTGTTAATGAAAAAGAATTTGAAATTCTTGGGTCATATTCTCCTGTCATTTTAGAAGAAAAAAACGATAATTTAAGATTATTATGTTGGATTTCAAATCAGAATTCTATTGTTAGTTATACATCATCGGATTTTGGTGCAACTTGGTACGAATCTGATAAATTTTCTCAGTTAAATATAGATAGAATAGGAGAATTTGATGCAACAAGACTTAAGAATAATGATGGAACGCATTCTGATAAAATAATCATTTTGGGATCTCGAATGATAAATGACAATTATCAGATGATTGCATGGATTTTAGAAGATAAATCATCAGAATTTGAAATATTTTGGAAGGATGACTATTTATATTCATCACCTCCAAAATTTTGTCAAATATATCAAGATTCTAAAGGTTTAAAGCATTTTCTTTATAAATTTAATGATGATGTTGTTCATCATTATTGGCAGATTTCAAAAAAAGCAGACAAATAATTATTTACGAGTATATTATTTACTAATTGTTAATAGAAGAATCAAGTGATTACCGTGAAATCCACAATCAGCTCTCATTTCTTAGGTACGAAAGGATTAAGTGAAAAGGAAATTCGTAAGTATTATAAAAGCCTTAAAAATTTACGCCAAGTAATTCTTAACAGTTCCAGCGATCGTATGTCTTCCGAATTTTTCTTTGAATTAAATGGAGGTTTGAGATTTTTCTATCAAGAATGGACTTCACTACTTAAAGGCGGGGAAAAAACACCAAAAGTTCTTATTTTCGCATTTCATGAAATGTATGGTTGTTCAGATACATTCTATCCATTAGCAGATGCATTGAATCCACTTGGGGCAACAGTTATTAGTTTAGATTATCGTGGACATGGGAGAACAGGAGGCAATGCAGGGGGAAATTCAGGAGATCTTAAATCTTTTCAAGATATATATAATGATATTAAGAAATTGGTGAATTTGTATAAGCAAAAATATCAAATTCCTGTCTATTTTTTTGGTTATGATATTGGAGCCCTAATTGCCATGCAGGTGGCGTTAAGAAATAAAGATTTGGAAATCGACGGAATTATTCTTGCTGCTCCAATATGGCAGCTAAAAAGCAAACTAAAACATTTAATTCTCTATCCTTTAATCACCATGGGGCAGATATTCTCAAAAGGAAACCCAGTTCATAAAATCCTTGAAGAAAAATTGGAAGATACTTATTTTGAAGAATATAAAAGTTACACAAAAAGCAATCCTTTTCGATTAAAAGAAATGTCTTTTAGAATGTTTAGAAATAACCTTGATCTTATTAATAATACTCATTTTTTAATACCTCGAACAAAAATCCCATGTTTAATTCTACAAGGAACTTCAGATCCCGTTGTAGACCACGTTGCAGTTCATAAATTATATAAAAGTTGGAAACATCAAAATAAATTTATAAGATTTTATGAAAACGCTGGTCATAATTTATTAGTAGATAGGTTCACCCAAGAAATCTATGATGAAATTGCGCTTTTTATTAAAAACTTAAGAGAATAATAAAATTAAGTTGGTTTTTTTTTTATAATAAATAAAATTTTATATCTCCCTTAAATAAATTTAAAAACAGTGTTTATTTTATAATATTGAAAATCGATATTGAAAATCGATAATATTAAGAAAATTTGATAAATATGAAATTCATCGATAAATTTAAAAGATCAGCAATTATTGCTCACATCCTTTACCATGCGGATAAAGAACCTTTTTATGGCTCTTGGTTAATTAATGAACTTGAACGACATGGACATAAAATAAGCCCAGGAACTCTATATCCTTGGTTAAATAAATTATTGGAAGAAGGAGTTCTAAGTCAAAATAAGCAAATTACAAACGGAAAAATTAGAAAATATTATAAGATTACTCCAAAGGGTATTAATCAATTAAAAGAATTAAAAAAATATCTTCAAGAATTGTATTTTGAATTGTTCGAGGTGTAAAAAATGGACGAACAAGCAAATAATAAACTTGAAAAGATCAGCTCCAAATTTAGGTCTAAATTGATGTGGAAATTTAGATTTTATGGGTTTTTCAAGAACCTTCGGTTTTTTGAGCCTTTCTTATTAATCATGTTTATCAATATGGGATTAAATCTATTCCAAATCGGAATATTAATCTCGATCCGAGAATTATTTACATTCCTCTTCGAAATACCTTCAGGCATAATTGCAGATAAATTTGGAAAAAAGAGAGAACTGCTGATCTGCTTTATTTTCTATATATTTTCTTTTATTTTTTATTTTTTTGGAATAGATTCAGACTTTTCAGCTCCAAATTTCATATTTCTTGTAATTGCTTCAATTTTATTTGGTTTAGGTGAATCTTTCAGGTCGGGAACTCATAAAGCGATGGAATTAGTTTGGATGGAAAAAGAAGATTTACTAGAATATAAGACACATGTATACGGAAGTACCCGTTCTTATTCGTTACTTGGTTCTGCACTCTCCGCAATACTTGCAATTTTCCTAATAATTTATATTCCTGCAAGTAAATGGATATTTTTAATTACAATTATCCCGTATATATTAGATTTCATTCTTATTGCTTCATATCCAAGTTATATGAACGATCATCAACCTATTACAGGAGGATACTGGAATCAGATAAAAATCGGATTTAAAGGAGTTGGCCCAACATTAAAATCGAAAAGCATTCGAAAAGCGTTATTTTCATCCGCGATTTATGATGCTATCTATAAGACTCTTAAGGATTATATCCAGCCGATCATGATATTTCTGATCGCTATATTCTTAAGTCAAATTGGAAAGGATGGAGTTAGCATTGAAACAAGGGATATATATATTTCAATTTTTCTTGGAGGAATATATTGTATCTTTTATCTTATATCTGCATTATCATCCAAGAACGCGTTTAAAGTAAAAAAATTATTTCACCATGCAAAAACATCTATGGATATTTTGTTCGATCTTTTCGCTTTTGTATTATTACTGGAAGCTATATTCATGTGGTTAAAAATCCCAATTATGATTATTCTGTTATATTTATTAATATATATGTTTGAAAATTTGCGTAGACCTTTGGCTGTTGATTATATGGGAGAAGTCATGCCTAAGGAAGAGCGTGCAACAATTCTAAGTGTTGAATCACAAATAAAATCAATTTCAGTTTTAATTTTTGCCCCTCTTTTTGGATTCATTGCAGATATATCGATAGCATGGCTATTTCTAATATTGGCAATTAGTATGGTAATAATTAATCATTCATTTCTTACTGGTCGACCAGTTTTGGATGGAAAATAATTTTATCTCCATCATGAGCTACGAATAGATTAGGAAAGATGGTTTTCGCTTTTGAAACAAATTTTACTTCTTCATATTTATCGACATCTGGAACATGATAAAGATACACTTCTTTATTTCCACTTTCTTTTGCAATTTTTGCAACATCTGAAGGTGTGCTATGATTCAATTGGTGAGCTAATTCAACTTCATGATCGGAAAACGTTGCTTCATGAATTAAAATTGGGATATTTTTAATGAATTCGCTAAAACCTAAAAATGGAGCTGTATCGCCTGAAATTATGACATTATCATTAAACTTATATGCATAACATATTGGAGAATGTAAAGTTTTTTCCCAATTTATATGATATATTTTATTATTGAATGTAATTTCTAATTTGTTATCTTGTTTTAACTCTAATTCAATGATTCTAATCTTAAAGCGTCTGTATAAAAAATTAGAAAATGTTGCATCTATTATATGTTCCAATTGAATTTTCATTCCTTTGGGAACATATATAGGAGGATATTCTTTGATTGAAGAATCTTGAGAATAAATTCCAATTTTAGATATTAGAGGTATCAAACCCAAAATATGATCAGGATGAAAATGAGTTATAAAAATTGCTTTAAGTGCCTTTATCTCAATATTATTTTTATATAAAGATTTTAGGCAACCTTCTCCGCAATCGACTAAAATGCACTTATCTATTAATATGGAAGGTAAATTTCTGGAAGGTGTTACCCCAAAACCTGATGTTCCTAAAAAAATTATTTCCAATTTTTTGCTCTCCGATTAAAAAACATTAAAATTCGCAAAAAAAAGCTTCTAATTTAACTTAATATTTTATTTTCATTAATTTTAGCAATTGGATTTCTTGGAACTTTTTCAATAAATTGAGATTTGGTGATAAATTTTTTAATAGATTCATATAATGCAAAAATAACAATGATGGGCCATAAATAATTAATAAATGATAATCCGATTATTGCCAGAACCCATAATATTGATTTTTTTTTATTTTTTTCTTGTTCTTCCAAATATTAACACCTATTATATTGAGATTTTTGTTTTATTTTAACCAATATTATTCAGAAAATTCCAAAAGAAAATTAAGATTTTTCTTTATCAACTAAAATTTACTGAACACTGATTTATTTAATGAATCATTTAACTTAATAATATTCAGATCTTTCAGAAGTGAAAATGTAGGAATAACAAAGTATAAAAGGAAAGATTATTGAAAAAATATCCGACATAAATTAATTTTATTCGGACTTCTCAATTATGGATTTTATTGTAGATAAATGACGCCCAATATCCCCCTTTTCTTGCTCTGGAAGACACACAGCGAGAATTCTCTTTGGATCATATTGGATGATAATTATGAATGCTTCATCACCTTCAATTATGCAATAATCCAAATTAGATTTCATCATTACATGCGTTAAACTTGAAATTGAAGAAACCATCGAGCTTACCATTGGTTCCGACATATTATTAAGTCCAATAGATTTTATTGGCATACCTTCAATAGAGGTCAGGATTATGGATAAGGCAGTGGGAAGAGATTGACTGATTTTAACGAATGGGTCATTTTGCATAATAAAATCAGATGTTTCTATGTATGTTGCTATTTTTTGCATTAAAATTTTAAAATCTTTTTGAATTTTTTCGATTCCCTCGAGTTCGGCGAATTTTCTATCTAAAATCGCTGCACCTGAAACATCCTTCACAATATTCATTATCAATATATATTTTTCAACTGTAATATAATTGGAACTAATTTTATTGTTTGTTAATTGAAGAAATAAAGAACTCGCAATATTTTGAAAGCTAGTTGCGCTTGCGATTAACTGATTTCCAGAAAATCCTTGGAGATCTGAATCCAATTTTGTATATAAATTCGTCCCCATATTTGTACCTAAGGTTATTCCTTTTATAGTACTCTTTGCGTTCATTTCCTCATCAATAAGAATCGAAATTCGATCAATTAATTCTTTTTTAGAACCCATAAATAACTAATATCCTTTTGATAAATAAAAAGAATTTTTAATTTTGCATGAAAACTTTATTTATAAAATAAAAACTAATTAAATTTTCTTATGAAAATAGTGTGAAAATCAATGGCTGAAATGAATAAAGATTTGGAATTGAAAATTAAAAGTTTAGAAGAAGAAATGGAGTTTCTCACTCAAGATCTTGATGCTGCAGATGAAGAAGTGGAAAAATTAAATCAAAAACTACATAATTTCGAAGAAAAAGCAAAAGAAGGATTTTATCTTTCTAAAGAATCTGTATTAAAGGGAATAAAATCTATTTTAATGAAAAGTTTACACAGCGTAATTTTAACAACTCCAAGAATAGAAGACATTAGAGATCTGGATCTATATGAAATTGCACCATCTGTAAATATTAAAGTTGCAACATGGATTGACCCGTCAAATCCCGATCATCAAGAAATCTTAAGAGAATTAACTTTTGACAATATAATAATTAGAATTGATGATTTTAAAGATAGATATTGTATATTAAGCGATGGAGCAGAATTGTTTTTTGGGATTGTGGGAAATAATGAAGATGAAATTCTCACGCTTCGAACAAAGGATAGTAAACATATCAAATTACTCAGTTCACTCGTAATGGAAAGTTGGTCAAGAGCTCGAAAACTACAAAAAATGGAATAGAATTATTTTTTAACTATTTTCACTAAGTGAGTTTTAGTAAAACTGACTTATTATCTTTTTTATAGTTAATTTTATTCCCTCCTTCCAAATCAGAATTAAATAGCTATCGGCACTCAAACTATCTCCATACTCCTTCTCTAAACGACGCCTTGTC
>JAUWPK010000365.1 GCA_030611625.1 Promethearchaeum sp.
ATAAGATTATTTATTTCTAAACTTAAAATGCCGAAATCATCTAACTAATGTTAAGTATTCTCTCAAATATTTTATTAATATGCATCAATATTTTAAATACGATTTTGAAATTGATGTATGTATTATCGGTGGTAGCATCGCGGGAAACTATTTGGCGTGTCTCTTAGCAGAGCAGAATGTAAGATGCTGTGTAATTGAAGAACATGAAATTCTTGGATTACCTTTTCAATGTGCTGGAATAATTTCCCAAAAAATACTAAACCTAGCACCATTTCCAAAATCTATAATTCTCAACAGAGTTAAAACTGCCAAGATAGTTGCACCAAATAATCAAAGTATTGAATTATCAGGAAAAGAAAATCCTGTTATTATCGATCGAATAGAATTTGATAAATATTTTGGACTGAAAGCTCAAGAAATGGGCGCAAAATATTATTTAGGAGAAAAATATGTCTCACATTGGGGTTTACCTCATGATAAAATATTAATTAAAACTTCAAAGCACGACATAGTAGCAAAAATCATTGTTGGCGCTGATGGTCCATTTTCAAAGGTTGCAAAACGTTATGGAATAAAAAATGCCATGATTCCCGCAGTGCAAGCTCGCGTGAAGTATAATTATGATCTAAATAAAACTGCTATGTATTTTGATCAAAGATGGAAAGAATTATTCGGATATATTGTTCCTGAGGGTAATAATAATGTATGTCGAATTGGATTAGCAACTTCAAGTCATCCTAATAAGGCATTTAGTACTTTTCTTAAAAAAATTGAGGTGGATTCTTCTCAAATTATATCTAAACAAGGAGGCGCGCTACCTTTTGGATATCCAAAACGATTTGCTTTTAAAAATGCAGTATTATTAGGTGATTCTGCATGTATGGTGAAAGCTACAACTGGTGGTGGAATTGTGATGTTAGTATCTGCTGCAAAGATTTTAGCTTCGGTAATTGATAAATCTTTGAAGAAAAATGATTTTTCCCAACATTATTTTAGAAAAAACTATGAAAAACCTATTAAATGTAGCCTTGGGATTGAGTTAAAATTACATTTTCTCATACGCTTAATTTTAATGGAACTAAAATCTGAAGATTTTAATCGATTTTTTAGAATGTATCTGAATTCAAAAGATTTGCATGAAATTGTTAAAAATTATGCCGATATGGATTTTCCTTTGAAATTGGTGGGAAAATTGCTATTAAATCGTGAGTTTATGCAGATTGTTTTTCAATTGATTATAAGAAATTTGTCAATCATCCCAAAAATTATTAAAATTTTTATATCATGATAATTCTCTTATATGTTTTAGCCAAGGGATTTTTGATTGCATACTTGGTGTTATTAATATGATTAAAACAAAGGCAACGACAGATATTTCTAATTTATCTCAATTGGGGCGTTATCTCGATGATAACCATAATGTTGACTATGAACTAATAAAAAATGACACTTGGTTTTTAGAAAAAATTAAAGAGTTTGAAGTAATGGATGTGAGCGCGCTTACTCATGACGATGAATTTGCTTTTTGGTTAAATGCGTATAATCTTTTCACTATCAAAGCAGTATTGAATGTATTGAAGAAGAAGAATCAATGGAAAGGGAATTTGACAACCATTAGTAGGCTTAAATTCTTTGTACTAAGAAAACATAAGATTGCAGGAAAATCAATGAGTTTATCTACATTAGAATCGAAAATTATTAGGCAAAAGTTTAAAGATCCGCGAATTCATTTTGCCATTAATTGTGGTTCAGCAAGTTGTCCCGTGCTTTATGGTCGCTTATTCCAGGGGGAAAATCTGAATGAACTTTTAGAAAGCGTTTCTTCTAATTTTGTGAATAATTCAAACCAAGTAAAATTCGATGAGTCCTCAAAAATCCTTCGTTTAAATCCGATTTTCAAATGGTATAAAAATGATTTTAAGAATTGGGCGGGCGGGATTGTACCTTTTATTAAAAGATATTGGAAAGGGCAAATTGAACAACTAGATCATGTAAAAATTAAGTATTCTCAATATGATTGGGCATTAAATATGTAAAATTTATATTTTTTTTCGCTCATTTCTATATTATTGGTTATAATGTTGAAAAAAAAGTTTCCGATTTTAGAATTTGATCCAAATCAAAAAGCATTGCTCAATCCTAGTGAATTAGTTAAGCCAATTAATATTCCTAACTTTTGCGTTATTACTTTCTTTCAAGAAATCATTGATAAATTAGTAAAAGATGGAAAAGCAAGAGTAATTGATGTTGAACACAGTGAACTTGGCGAGCATCCAATTTATGAAGTAATTAGCGATGGAGATAAATTTGCAATGTTTCATTGTGGACTAGGTGCACCACTATCTGCAGGTCTTTTTGAATATGTGATTGCTTTGGGATGTAAAAATTTTATCGCTTGTGGTAGCTCGGGATTACTTGATAAGAATTTAAAGGATTTCCTGCTTATTCCCACTTCTGCAGTCAGAGATGAAGGCACATCATATCATTATCTCCCACCTTCCAGAGAAGTTAAGGCAAGCACAAAAGCAATAGAAGCGATTGAAAAAACTTTGAAGAAACACAACGTAAAATATAAACTTTCAAAAACCTGGACAACGGATGCTTTCTATCGAGAAACTCCAGATAAAATATCCCTTCGAAAAGAAGAAGGATGTTCAACAGTTGAAATGGAAGCTGCAGCTTTATTTGCTGTTGCAAAATTTCGGGGGGTAAATATTGGCCAAATCCTATA
>JAUWPK010000220.1 GCA_030611625.1 Promethearchaeum sp.
CTAAGAAAAACAACCTAACATAAAATATTAAATTTTCGATTTTTCAGTTTAAGGCACTTATTTTAAAAATAAAA
Source organism: Promethearchaeum sp. (assembly GCA_030611625.1). Classification (GTDB taxonomy): domain Archaea; phylum Asgardarchaeota; class Lokiarchaeia; order Sigyniarchaeales; family Promethearchaeaceae; genus Promethearchaeum. Next base: position 75 of record JAUWPK010000220.1, read on the forward strand.
TTAAAAATTTTGATGATATAACCATTTTAATCAAAGAATTTTTAAGAAATGCCTAAATACTGTTTAAATTCCTTATATATATCATATACAACATCTTCAATTTCTGAGATTATTAATTTAATCTTAGATGGATGAGAAGAGCTTGTAATATGAATATCATGAAAATATCTTGGCAATTCTTTTTCAAGATTCAAGATATGAACATAAAAAGGCTCAAAAGTCTGCATTTCGCTTAAGCTAACTCGTAAATTTATAATATATTCCATCAATACTGGCTCATCGAAATCTTCAATTAAATGGAGATAATCGATCAATGTAATAAAATTAGATGTAATTTTTGTAGCCCCTGCAGCTAGTTGAACGGGATCCATTTGCCATTTTTGAGCAAATTGATTAAAATTATAATCCTGAATGGAGGATATAATAGTCAAAATTGGTTTCAAATCATCATTTACTGGAAATTTATTAATAATATCTATTAAACTCTTATTTCTTGGTAATAATTTTTGTTGAATTGACATTAACTCGTTTTGAAAAAACCTCATCCTTTTAAAGTAAAAATCCATATCAATTAACCCCATATCGAATCTACTCTTTAGAAAGTTAGCAGTCTGTAAAATCGAAAAGAGTTCTGCTTTAGATTCAGTAAAATCTCTATTTTGTATGGATTCTTGATAATTATTGATTGAAGGACGTCTAAACATTTTTTTAGATCAGAAAAAAATAGGAAATCTGTGAACAAAAAATAATATGTTATCTAGATGATATTTATCCGCTTAATCTAGAAATTATATTTAGGTCACCAAATCCGATCGCAGGTCGCAATAGGAATAAAAGAAAACAGAGTATCCCGCCTATAATTATATTACCAATTAGTAATCTTGTTGTGTTGGTATTCCCGATTTCGCGCAAAGCTAAAGTCACTAATGTGGGAATCCAAATTAAAATTGTTAATGCTTCAAAGAGGTAAATTATAGTCCAAACAGCTGAATCAAACATTGGAGTTAATGCAGTTGATAAATTACTGGATGAACTCACATCTATTGTTGGTAGACCTACTAAAAGAAGTAAAAATCCAAGAATATTCATTATAACTGTAGGAGTATATGCATATCGCATTATTTTATATTTCCCAGTCTGTTTAATCTTCTTCAAAGGTTTTTTCTGTTTTGCAGCCTCAAGTTTTATTGTGTCTTCGCTAATTTGACTTTGTATGCGTTTTTTTCCACTCATAAGTTCTTTTAAAGAACCTTTTTTAGTTTGGATGTTAAATCTAATAGCTAAAATACCATCTAACTGAACAGAAAAATTAGATGCAATAGAAAAACTTAGATCATATATCCAAAAAAGGACGGAATAATATAAAAATAAAATTATAAATAAAGATATAAATAGTGCAAGTCCAATAAGGGCTTTATTTATATTATCCATATCAAATACTCTGACATGAATATTGATTGCAACAAACCATAATGCTTGGAAAAATGCATTAAGAAGAAGAATGTAGAATGTACCACTGTTTTTCTTATGATTTATGTCATAGAATGCCCAAGCAGGATTGTAAATCGTTTTTGCTAGACGAACAACTCTGAGTTCGGGTTTGTACCATTTTTTTTCTGGTCGCTTAAATACATAACTCAAGAAGGGAATTTGTTCAATCTTTTCAGTCTTTATATGATAATCACAATTAGAACACACATACTCTTCAAGATCACTTTCGGATCCACAACTACTACATCGCCCCATTATTTTAACACCAAATTTTTATCACAATAGCAATTAATCAACTAATTTTTTATTATCTCATACACCTAAAAAATCTAGCATAAAAAACATATTATCTAGCATAATAAACATATTTTTTTTAAAATTCAAATAAAATTTATGAAATAAAGAAAATAAAATTTAACTTATGAGTTTCACATTGAAGAAAAAAGAACAAAAATTGGTGAATGGACTTTCAATTAGTTTGGTTATAATTGTGCTTTTGATTAAAATCTCAATATCATTTATTACTGATAGTCTTTCTTTTTTTGCGGAACTTTCAGATTCAATTATCGATTTTATTGCAGTGCTAATAACTTTTATTGCACTCAAAGAAAGTAGAAAAGAATCTGATTTTCAACATATGTTTGGTCATTACAAAATCAATTCCTTTGCTGGATTACTTCAAGGTTTTTTAATTATTGGATTGTACATCTTAGTTATTATTAAATCTATTGAAAAATTGTTGTCAGATTCATTAGAAACTCCAAAAAATAATCTGTGGGTAGCTTTTTCATTAGTTTTGACATTAGGAATGGTTTTTGGAGTTTCAAGGAAAATATTACAAATTGGAAAAAAGTATAAAAATGCCCTTATAATTGCTCAAGGTACCAATTTTAGAGCGGATTTTTATAGAAATGTTACAGTAATTATTGGATTACTTGTAATGAATTTCGGTTTACCAATTATTGACGTGATCTTAGCATTAATATTCTCCTTAATATCCATAATTGAAGGATTAAAGATTATAAAACAATGCTTCTTAGAGCTTACAGATGCTAATGTCATATCTCAAGACAAAAAAGAAATAGTGATAGAGGAGATATCAAACATCGGGGGAATTAAAAATCTTGACTCAATTAAAATAAGAACTACGGGTAATTTATTGGATGCTTTAGTAACTATTACGTTAAACATTCAAGATTCAATGTTCAGTGCCAATTTGGTTCGTCAAGATATAATTAACATAATAAATTCCAACTTTTCAGAATATAACTGCAATACAATCATAGAAATTCAAAGTGAGAAAATAGAAGATGAAAAAAAAAATATAGAATACCTTTTAGAAGCGGTTAAATTAGTTGGAGAAGAATGTTCCAAGGATCAAATTTCTAATATGCATAATATTTCCATAGATCATTTTTCAGATAAAATTCTTATTCAATTTCATGTCGATATGGATCCCGAAATGAGTTTAGATAATGCACATGTTTTCGTCTCAAAATTAGAGAATCTAATTAAAGAAAAAATTGATGAAATTTTTGGTAAGAAAAAATTTTCAGAGGTAGTTTCTCATATAGAACCACGAGAACCTTCGAGGATAGTTCACGCTCATGCGATTACGCAGACTTCTCCAAAGGATATTATTCAAAAAGTTCAAGATATGGCGGAAGCAATTGAAAAAATAGAACATATTAATGATGTAAAGATTCAACAAGAACCTGAAGGGATATATTTAACGATTTTAATCCAAATTTCAGGAGAAACAAAAATTAAGGAAGTCCATCATCTAACAGAACAAGCCTCAAACTTCCTATTTTCTTCCATAAAAAATTTAAAAAGATGCCACATTCATGCAGAACCATCTTCAGCTCAAAAAATTTGAACGAGATATCCTTTTTCAGTCTTTTTTATTGAAAATTCACGGTTGAAAAATCCTTTCAACAATTCCAGATTAGTAAGAAAATGCATTGTTTTAGCTCGAATCACAAATTTTGAAGGATCTTCAGCCACAAAAAGTAATGGGAGAATTTGATCAGAAGCGTATTCATCAACAGTTTCGTTAGATTCAAGTATTGAATTTAATTTATTTGCCGCTATAATGCCAACTTTTTCAGAAGAGACTCCTCTTTTACCCAAAGTTGTTCCTATTCCTAAAATTACACCAGAAGAATATTTACACCAAATATCAACCCCTACACCAACAGAAAGGCTTTCATGATAATCAGTAGTAATTTGTATTTCAGTAGATCTAGTTAAATTAGGTTTTAGATTTTTTAATATACTAGTTAGGATACGTTCGGCGACTTTTGGTTTCTTTAATCTATTTTCAACATGGATATGACCTTTAATTCCTTCTAATTCTCCTCTTTCTTCAAGTATTAAATTTTTATAAGATGATGATGATGATGGAATTATAGACATCATGGCCTTTCCGCCACCCTTTGGATAGAATCCATGTTTTTTTACATCTAAATTGACAGTATATCCTAAATTATTAAAAATAGGGAAAATAACATTTGATAGGTACGATGAGCCAGCTGCATGAGTTCCATATGTACCTCCACCATTAACATGAACTTGATATTTTTGATGAGGTGCTAAGTACAGTGCATTGTAAATTGTTTGCGACAACATCCCAATATTCCCAGCAGTTCTAATCTGGACACTTAGATCTGTATTCCATTCAGAGCCGGGATTAAATTTTACAAGGGTCGAACCAACATTGATATCATTTACTGATCCCCCTGTTAATTTTGCGAGAGTTTTAATACCAACTAAATGTTGCAAACGCAATCCAGGATTTTTTCTGTTAAACCGAATATTATGAATTTCTACTGGGATATTTTTAACACAAGCCAAACCTGAAGCAATTCTAACAATTGAACCTCCACCTTCGCCAAAAGAACCATCAATTTGAAGAATATTATCTTGATTTATTTCTATCATAAACAATTCTCACTAAAATTTAATTAAAAAAAAAGAAAAAACTCTATGGAATTTTACATTTTTTCAATTTCTTTAAAAAGAAGTTGCAAAGCTTTTCGGATAGTTTGTTTTTTTATTGAGAGTCTAGAGCCAGTAAACTGAAAATCATAAACATTATTGCAAATCCGAGAACCTATTCCAATGTAGACTAACCCAGTAGGTTTGCCTTCCATTTGTGTACCTAAAACCCCAGTTATTGCAACTGCCAAATCGCTTCCTAATTTTTTTCTTACTCCATCTAATAATGCAACAGTAGTTTCTATTGAAATTGTCCCAAATGAATTTATAACATCAAAGTCCACATCAAGGAAAACATTTTTTGCTTCTGCAGAATAACAGACAACACCTCCTAAAAAATTCTTAGAACTACCGGGGATATTTGTTATAATATGACTTAGAAAACCTCCTGTTGCCGATTCTGCTGTAGCTAAAGTTAGTTCTTTCATTTTCAAATCAGTCAATATAATTTCTGCTAAATATGAAATTTTCTTATCAAGGGTAAAGGGCATTATAATTATAAGTAAATCACTAGATAAAAAAGAGATTTCTTTTCATTTTCCAAAAAAATGTGAATTTTCACGTTTTTTAGGTAAATTGAGATAAATTTTTGACTCGTTTGATTCCCTCAATTTTTTTCATATAAGAAATAACCGAAATTGGGACTAGATCTTGAATTGATTTATTATCACATATCATCCTTCTAATATATGTTCCATTAAAATGTTTGAAATCAAATACATGTTTATTTCCCACCATTTTTCCTGATTTTTTGAATAATTGGCGAATCCAATCATTATTTGAATAAAAAATATTGAAGTTTCCAAAAACATCTAAAACTTGAGCAACCCATCTTTTCATATTGTGAAGGTCAGGAAGGGGATAAATTTCATACCGATCAGGGTTAACATTCGCTGATTGAAGAGAACGAATTATAAATTCTTTTCGTTCATCATAACTAAAAGGGTTATACATTGTATTACTATATTGTGAAGATCCAATGCCGATTTTAAGAAAATTAACTTCAGATAATATGGCTAGAATTAATTGGAGGTGACCATTATGAAAAGGTTGAAATCTTCCAATAATAACTCCAATTTGTACTAAATTTTTCTGATCCTGAATATTAAGGGAATTTTCTATAAGCTTTCTGGGTAAATTATTATTAAGGACCCTTTTCCAGATTATTTTACAATTTTTATCACAAACTGCTTCAACGATCGAGTTTTTCAATTTGCTTTCATCAACTAATATCCAATTTTTAGTGGAATTCTTATCCAATATTAAAGCTAGATAATAATATGTTAAGATTGACCCTTCTTTTGGTGTTTCATCAAAAATAAAATCAATCAATCTGAAATGAATAAGAATACTACCGAATTTTTCCTTAAATTCATGTTTAATTTCATTTTCGATGGAAGAATAAGAAAATGGTGAAATGTAATGAATAAATCCAGATAAAGTCATAAAATTTCTTTCGGTTGATTCTTTTTCTCCGTTATCTCTCAATTTTTTCAATAAAACAAGTTGATTTTCCTTAGTAAAAACGAATATATTAAATCGTATCCGGGGAATACTCTTCTTTAGAGCATTTTTTTTTAACATTGGAAAAACTATAGATGATAAATCACCTGTATGGAAATTGTCTAGATCCTCTTTTTTAAAACAAGCAAAAATTTCATCTTTTTGATCAGAACTCAATAATCATTCCTCCATTAATTTTATTTGAAAAACATCTCCAACCTTTGCATTCAATGTAGTTGCAGCATTTTTTTGATTTTGGCAAATTTCAAGAAAACTACTACTAGCTTCTATCAATAGAATTTTATCTGGGGGGTTTTCAGCAAAAAAAAGGACTAATTTTGCATCATAACTTGTACCTAAAAAATCCAATCTAAATTTTGAAAATTTGTTATGGGTGAGTAAATGGAATTCATCATTAGGAACATTTGTAATTATATTACCAAAATCATCTATGTATTGAAT
>JAUWPK010000221.1 GCA_030611625.1 Promethearchaeum sp.
TGCTTTATCCTCGCCTTCAAAAGTCTTGATAACTGTGCCACCTTTTTCTATTTTAAGGGGCATCTTTGAATTTTGAACAATTTCGAAAGAAACTTGATTACCTTCGATGCTTGTAACTTTGGCTGTTGTTATTACAGTATCTCCAGGGCGAAGCATTCCTCGCAATTCTCCACCTAAATTAATAAATCGAGCGTTATTCTTACTGGCGATATTACCTAACATTTTAGAAATATATCCGAAATACAACATTCCATGTACAATTACACCTTTTAAACCAACGGTTTCTGCAAAATCATCATCTAAGTGAATGGGATTTCTATCACCACTGGCTTTTGCATATGCTTTAATATTTTCCCTGGTGACGGGTCCATCAATTTGAGTAAAAGTTTGACCTACATCCATTTTAATACCCTCCTTTCCGAATTCCAACGCGTATCGTTGTTTTACAAAATGTTTTCGTTTTATCTTCGTTTGTTGAAACTACTTTAGCTTCTCCCCAAAGAATATTACTTTTTATCCAAAATTTAGTAAATTCTGCTGCACTAAAAACCTTTTTCGTCTCAGTAGTTAAAGGATCACAACCTGAAAAATCATATTCTTGAGCAGCGTGGAGTAATTTACCGATATTTCTTAACATCGGTTCTCCATCTGAGCCTTTTATATCTGGAAGGGCTTCTAATAACTTTGGAATGGTATAACAAGCAGCATAAGCTGGATGTGCAACAATTCCTGAGTAATCTGCTTTTTCATTTGGATCTTCTGGATCGGGAACATAATAATTGGGGTTTTTATCACCGATCGCTGCGGCAAATGCTGATAACTTTTTTCCTTTGATTCTGTACTTTGAAACTGGGAATTTATACCCTTTAAATTGTTCAAAATACTCTGTTGGTCGTTCTGACATAATTTTAATACACTCCTTAGGTGTAGTAATATTTTCTTGTCTCCATTTAATTATAAAACTTGTGTTCGTTTTTTCAAAAAAAAGGAGAATTTCAAACTTTAAATAAAAATAATTCAAATTGAAACCTTTATTTTTGACGAAATCAGTTTCATTATAGATTTTAAAAATGGAATTTGATGCTTTAAAAAATACACCGGTGTTTCAATCTCTTTCCTCCTTGGGAAAAAGGATTTACCAGCCAAATGGAATTTTTTATTGGACAGGTAGAGCAAAAAAAGAGGCAGAGATTAATGCAACAATAGGAACTGCTGTTGGTTTTGAAAGTGATATAATTGAGGATGGTAGGGAAAAGCTACTCACATATTATCTTCCGGAACTTAAGCAATTTATAAATTTACCTCCCGAAAAATTCGCATCTTACGCTCCGATTGCTGGAATTCCAAAATTTCGCGATCTTTGGGAAAATTGGATAATTTATAAGGGAAAAAATGCAATCAATTTACCATCTGGGACAATAAATATTACTGGAAAGATTACAAAACCTGCAATTTGCAACGGAATCACGAATTCAATATTTCTTATCAGCCGATTCTTTCTAAATCCAGGAAAAAAGATAATTTGCCCCAATAAAAGATGGGGAAATTATAATAGCGTATTACACCAGCAAAATGAATTAAAAATTGAAACGTTTCAGTTTTTTAAAGATGATAGGCTAAATTTAAAAGGTATGTTAGAACTTATGCAGCAAATAGGCGAAGTTCAAGATAAAATTGTTTTAATACTGAATTTTCCAAATAATCCGACCGGATATTGTCCAACAAAGAGTGAAATTCAAGATATTTTGAATTCTTTAAAAAATTTTTGCAATTCTTCTAATAAACCAGTTATAATCTTTTGCGATGATGCATACGAGGGATATTGTTTTTCAGATGAGCGAGTGGGGGCATCAATTTTTTATGAATTAATTGATTTGCATCCAAATTTAATTCCAATTAAACTTGATGGAGCCTCGAAAGAAGTTTTAATGTATGGTGGAAGAACTGGGGCGATAACTCTTGGCATCCACTCTTCTTGGTTATCTCATTCTGAGAAAGAGATATTCCTACAAGAATGGGAAAATAAAATGCAAGGGATGATTCGATCAACAATTAGTAATTCAAACCACTTTTACCAAGAAGTTTTAATTGAAATTTTAAGTGGTGGATTTGTGAAAATGGAAGAGAGTAGAAATAAAATATATGAAATCTTGAAAAAACGCTATTTTGCATCTATCAATGCATTTAATAAATACAAAACAAATGGAATTACCATAGATCCTGCTGGAGGGGGATTTTTTGTGTTCTTAAATATAGATAAAATCCCTGCTAACAAGTTTGCAGACCATCTTCTTAGGAAATATAAAGTTGGGACGTTTCCTGTTGTGAGTGAGAAAGAAGATATTAACGGTATTAGAGTTGCTTTTTGTTCAATTCCATTAGAAAAAATTGAAGAAACATTTAAACGAATCAACTTAACTCTATCCGATTTATTATAATTTTATTCCATTTTTTTTTAATTTTTTCTGCAAAAGATTTAAAATCTATTTCCACAGAGATCACATTTAATGACCATTTACTTTAATGCAAAGATATTCACATTTAATGGGATTAAATCGTGGATGAAGGTAGAGAATGGAAAAATCATTGAATTAGGGATAGGAGAAGTTGAACAAAGTGATAATTCCCATGATATGGAACAACACATCATCTTACCTGGATTAATTGATGCTCATCTTCATGTTTTTAATCTGGGATATCACACAACTACATTGAATCTTAGCGGGAGTCGATCGATATCCGAGATACAGACAAAATTAAAAGAATTTGCTAACAACAGAGAGGGTTGGATCATTGGTAGAGGATGGGATCAAGATTTATTTGAGGAGAAGAGATATATAAGTAAAGAGGATCTAGACTTAATAAAACCAGATCAGCCAGTTGTATTATACCGAGTATGCGGCCACATATCTGTTGTGAACTCTTGTGCACTTGAAATATTAGGAATCAACCAAAATACGGAGGATCCAAATGGTGGTGTGATCGAGAAAGATAAGAATGGACACCCTACGGGAATTATAAAGGAGAAAGCGTTAGAACTGCTAATCCCTTTCATTGATGTCGATCGGGATAGGCAAAAGGAGATGATAGCAATAGGATTGCAAAAATGTCTGGAGGTGGGATTAACTACGGTGCAGACTAATGATGAGGACGCATGGATAATATATAAAGAACTTCAAAATGAGGGAAGAATGCCAATAAGAGTGTATCTTACACCATATCACAAAGAGATTGGCAGAGAAGATACACCAAAACCAAGAACAAGAGACGGATTATTGTACTGTGATAGAGTAAAACTGTTGGCAGATGGTTCATTGGGCGCACATACCGCTGCAATGAGGGAACCATATGCAGATACCGATGAGACTGGAATAACTGTTTATACTCAGACAGAATTGAACAAACTTGTGGGTGAGGCAAATACTGCAGGTTACAGAGTGGAATTCCATGCAATTGGAGATCTTGCTTCAGAAATGGTAATCAATGCTATAGAGGTTAATAATGTTAATGACAGACCCATAATAACACATGCACAGATACTTGGGAAGGATCTTATACAAAAAATGAAAGATCTAAATATTATTGCTAATATTCAACCACCATTCATAATAACTGACGGAGCATGGGTGGACACAAGACTTGGGATAGATAGTGAGAGAAGAAAATATTCTTACGCTTGGAAAACAATGATTGATGCAGGGATACATGTATCGGGAGGATCGGATGCACCAGTTGAGAGTAATAATCCACTATTAGGTATATACTCTGCAATTTTCAGAGAGGTTAATAATGGAAAGATTTGGAGAGAGGAGGAGAGATTAACTTTTGAGGAGGCATTATATATCTATACCAAAGGGGCAGCATATACAGCAAAAGAAGAGGGGAGACTTGGAGATCTTGCACCAGGATTTGAGGCAGATTTTATTGTACTAAAAGAGGATGTTATCGATCAACCCGAATTATTGAAGGATGCCAAGGTCCAACAAGTCTATATTTCAGGGATCGAGAAATTAGCTAGATCTTAAAATAATTTGAAAAAAATGTAATTATTTCTCTGAAGAAATATTACTCGTTCTTGTTAAAGCACTTTTTTTGAGTTTTTATTAATAGGTAAATGATCCCAATTAATCCAATAAAACCTAAAATTCCAAGATTATACGATGGTATACTTTTGAGCCAACTTTGTTTATTGATTATTACCTCTACTGAAGCAGAAAATCCCACACCATCGTATACTACAAGTTTAACGGTGGAATCAACAATTTTTTCTTCTGGATATAATTCTCGTATCAAAATACCATTTATAGGAGCTTCAAGTTCTTTAGATAAGATACCATCAACATAGATCTCAACATAAGAGTACCCAGAATCTTCATCAAATACAGTCCAATTGAGTGAACTATCCTTACCAACAATTAATATTCCATTAGTAGCATTTATTAAAGTTATTTGTGGTTCCACAAGATCAATATTAACCTGATAATGAGTTGGTTTAGCTGCGATATTACCCAAATTATCAGTCGCTCCTACATGCATGTACCATATTCCTGATGATAAAGGAGAGTCTAACGATGTACCATTTATTGTGGTAAAATTACTATTTATGGCTGTTGGAATAGTATCGGGATTTTGATTGAGCGTATAATAATATCCCGAAATTCCGCTTATATCTCGTGGTTCTGTCCAATTAAATACAGGAGGTGATTGATCAGTATACCATTGATCTGAATTCGGATGAGTCGAAGATGAAACCTCAACTGGCAAAACAAAGGAATCGTATTCAATTGTGACGAATGGATCACCTAGAATAACCATCCCATAAAACCAAAATTTATAATCAGCAACATAGAGCTTGATTCTTTGAAACCATTTGTAAAATGCTTCCCCTATGGAACTTTTTTCAGATAAAGCATTGTAAAAATTATAATCGCTTAGCATCCCTCCAGTTTTTGTTGAAGATATGACAGACAAGGATCTCGGTCCAGAGAACAAATAAGTTGTCGCTAGACAATCGTCTACTTCCCAGTCTGCAGCACTGCAACAGTAAAGAGAATAAAAATTAAATTGCGGGGGAACTTCATGGATTTCATAGTTTTCTAAAAGATCATATTCTCCATCGACTTCAAAATAATGAGTTGTAGGACCACTATGTGCGCAAAGATGAGCAAACTCATAATCTTGAGATAATTGTGTTAGCCAATCGGTTGCATTAGTTGAAGGAGGGGGAGAATATATTGCTGTAATATCAGGATAGGCATTTTTTAAATAAGCAGACCAATTATCGTAAGTTCCATCAGCCCAAGGTATCCAAGTATCATCAATATATGAAAGAGCTCGATGCGAACGTGAAACAAATAGGTCCCCTATCCTGTATGCATGTGTTCTATTAAGAACATTAATTATATTTTGCTCATTCGATTCTCCCCCCAATGTTCTGTGGGTTGCATCAATCCTACTAATATAAATTTCAGGTAAGATCTCTCCTGTATGCGAATCAAAAATATCATCATAATTAGTATCTTCCCAAATTCCATTAAGATCCATAAAATAAAGGTCAGAAAGAAAAATTTCATAATCCAAAGAAAAATAAACTGAAGGGAATTCACCGATTAGAACTGCACCTGAAATATCAAACGATGTATGCCAATTTTGAAGTAAATTTCGAAGTTCTAATGCAGTAGAGACCTCTAACGTAAATAAAATCGGGTCATAACCACTCATATAAAGGTCTTCAATATATATTCCTATGCTTGATTGAATCGAGGGTGATCCGGCGTAGAGCGATGAATTGACTAATATTATGATAGTTTCTTCAGTGTATTCACTTTTAATTGCATGTTTTGGGAGATTTAAATTTTGGTCTTTTGAAATTGTTGTGGGAGATTCAAGATCCATCATCAAATTTGGGTAATATTGATTTTGTAGAGTGTCTAAATTACCTAAAATATAATTATCATTACTAAAAATAGTGAAAGAAACTAATGAAAAACTAAATATCAGTAAGCAATTCAATAGTATTGCATTTTTTTTTATCATGGTACAAAAAAATAGTTAGATTATGAGGTTTTAAAAATTTCTGTACGAAATCAAGGATTATATTCAAGATTAGTTTTTCTATGGGATAGAAAATTCCAGCAAAATAATAGCTTTTTGCAATACATTTAAATCATTTTGATTGCGTTAATTATATGTGATTAAAACTGACTCGTGCTCATTGATTTTTGTAAGTAAACTTGATCTTTGGAATATAATTATTGAGCTTTTTGGAAGTATTGGTATACTTAGTGCAGTATATGATGAAGTAGTGAAAAAGGGAAAAATTTGCGGTAAACCAGATGCATTCATTATTGAAAAAAAAATTAAAGAAAAAATAATAGAAATTATTCCTTCCCCAGCTAAAATGATCGAATTTCATTTAGGAAAAGGTGAAACTGAAACCATTATTGAAG
>JAUWPK010000272.1 GCA_030611625.1 Promethearchaeum sp.
TATAGCTTCAATCTTAACAAAGTTTTTTTTTGATCTATTTTGTATATATCAAATCATTTTTAAGAACCATTAACGAGTATCAATTATGGAACCAATGGAAAAATTTCTTTCAGATTATGAGGTAAGTGAAAAAGAAAGAGAATTTCGGTTAATCCCATGTAACTCAAGACAATACTCCATTACACTAGCGCTCCTTGGAGTTATTTTGATTTTGATGATTATTTTAGTCATTTTTACAGAAATGGAGATATATATGCTAATTTATGCGATTCTCATGAGCTTTCTGGTCATTTTTGTAACGCCAATTCTCTGGAATAAAGTTTTTCAAAATTTCATCAAGAATTCTTTAGTACCTGCCATGAGTGCAATAGAAGAAGAACAAAATCAAAATGTTCTTGAATACATTCGTGGTACTGTTGGAAAATTTTTGGGCATTCGTTTCTCCCCCGATTTAATTTATTTTTTAGAAGCAGACCCTCAGGATATTGATTTAACCAAAAATAAGCAATTGATGAAATATTCATTTGATGTAACCACCACAGCTCTTGGATTTTCATTCATTGCCACAATGGTTGTTTCATGGTTTTTAAATATCACCGCTAGTAACTGGTATGTGCTTTTGTATTTGGGAGTTGGATTTGCTTTTGGGTCTCCACTTTTGATCAGCCCATTAATCCCAATCATTTGGACTTTAGAAGGAACTTCAGTTAAATCGATTGATAAACACCATCAAATTAAACGCCTAGGATATCGAATTCGGGAGCGAATCTTTGATAGATTTATGGGAAAAGGAGGAATTATCTTGGGATTTTCTTTTATCTTAAACAATATTACTAAATTAAACGAAGAACTCCAAATATTTACTTCCTTTTCTCAATTCTTGTGGACATTGATAATTTTCTTCTCGATGATTTTAATGATGGGTTTACCTTGTGTACTTTCCACAATGCGGTATTTTCGCTTGCATCATGGTGAAAATGTAAATCTAACAAGAAATATCTTGAAAACGGTTCTTCCCATCGGATATACGGTTGTGAAAGCAAAACAAAAAAAAGATAACTAAATCTCAGGAATATCTTCAAAGGTAGTTTTATTATGCAAAAGGTTTGTTGCTAACTGAATAAGTTCATCAATTTTTACACGTTTCTGAGACATATCTTCAATATTCCTTATTGTAACAGTTTGATGATCTTCAATACTTTGATGGTCTATCGTAAATGCATATCTAACACCGATTTCTTCGGTTCGACGATATCGTTTTCCTATCGAGCCAGCGACATCATATATTGCACTAATATCGTTTTCAATTAAATCTTCATAAATTTTACGCCCAATACTTTGGAGTTCTTTTGGTTTTTTCATTAGTGGGAAAACTGCAAATGGAACTGGTGTAATTTGAATGTGCAAATCAAGCAAGTTTCGTTCTTTTTCAAATTTGAATGCTTGTTCCAATACGAAGAAGAACAAACGTCCAACACCAAATGCAATTTCTAAGACATGCGGAATTATTTTTTCGCCTTTCTGCAACCCTGGGACAAAAAGCTGTTTCTTCTTTGAATATTTCTGATGGCGCTTCAAATCATAATCTCCTCTATCGTGTATACCACAAACTTCAACCCAGCCATAAATTTTAGATTTTATTTCGAGATCCCAAGCATCATGTGCGTAATGAGCTTTTTCATCGCTTTTATGTTGCCTTAAACGGATATTTTTCTCAGGAATATTTAAACCTTTAACAAGATCATATGCTAAGTATAATAACCAAGCGTAAGCGGGTTTTTGAATAATTTCTTGCTCAATTGCCTTTTTTAGCGAGATTTTAACACTCTTCTTAACATTTTGCTCTTGTGCTTTAGCAGACCACATTTTGATTATATAACTCTTCTTTTCTTCATATGGTTCAAAATCTAACTCTTGATCTGGCCGGATAAATATTTGTCCTTCACACTGCTCAAATTCACGAGTTCTCAATAACATTTTTCGTGGTGAAATCTCATTTCGAAAAGCATATCCCATTTGAAATACAAAAATTGGGAGGTTGGTTCTATTGAAGTTGTAAAGTCGAGGAAATGTCAGATATGTTGTAGTAGCAGTTTCTGGGCGCAAAATATATTCGGATGATGGAAATCCTAATTGTGAAGTCACCATCAAATTCTGTTTAGCGACTTTTCCCAGTTCTCCCTCGCAATCGGGGCATTTTATATTCTCTTTTTCAATAAATTCCTGTAATTCGTTTAAATTAATCTCGGTTAAATCGTAACCGAGCCGTTCGAGCATGGTATCTACGCGGAATAGATTATTGCAATCCTTGTTCTCACATTGAATAATATAATCAAAAAATCGCTCTACATGTCCGGAAGCTTTCCAAACGATTTCGGGGCTGATTAAAGGGCATTGCACTTCCCAAAAATTATGCTTGCGAAATAATTTTCGTATATAATTCTCAAGATTATTTTTCATTAGTTTTCCAAGTGGTCCAAATTCATAAGATCCTTTGATAGGATTATAAATTTCTGGTGAAGGCCCCCAGATAAATCCACGGTGCGACATTAACATTAAAATTTTAGAAGATTCATCATCATTTGTCATAGCAATCAACAATAGAGTTACAGAAATTGTAAAAGATTATGATTCAAAGTTTTGCATTTTTCTTTAATTTTACTTTACTTTTACTTATAGTTATTTGATGTAAATAATTTAAATAAAGAATGGTGGGGGTAGGAATGATTCCAACACTCGCTAGGCGAATTAATTTTTTAGATTTGAAATAAGCAACTTGAGATTTTTTGGTAACTTCTTGGAAATCTTTTCATCAGCTGTAATCAATTGTGTGTTAAATTTCTCTGCTAATGCAATATAAGATGCATCATATATAGAAATATCATGTTTGATAGCTATCTCAACCATTTTCTCTCGAATCTCATCTTTGATCACAACAGCTTTAAATCCATAATTTTCTATTGATTCTCCAACTAAATTTAATTCATCTATATTAAACAATTTACTATACTTTAGTGTATTAAGTACCTCATAGTAAAGTAATGAAGGGATAATTATGTTAATTTTTTCGTTGATAAACTGTTCCTTTATTATTTCGGCTTTATCAGAGTCATTTTCATCTATGAACCACTTTACAATTACACTAGCATCAAGTACAATATTTTTTGCCATGATATCCTATGTCCTTTAAAATATTTTTAATAAAAGAAGATTATATCTAATGTCGTTCATCTCGAAATTTACGTATGATTTCAGTGCTATCATAATGATCTGAAGCTTTTTTTCGAATTTTTTCGTTAATTAAAACCGCACGAGCCACGTTCTTTTTCTGTTCATTTCGTAGCGTTTTTGAAATTGCTTGACGAACAACTTCACTCCAATTTATATGTTTATTAGATTCCATCAATTTTTTTAACTTTGAATCAATTCTAACACTAATCGAACTCATATTATATTCAAAATATATACAAGTAATACGTATATAAATGTCTATGCAAAATAAAAACCAAATAAAATATCACTAAATATATCAAAATAGAAAATGGTGGGGCAGGAATGATTCGAACACTCGATCACTCGGCCCCCAGCCGAGTATCATTTTGGATATAACCCTAATTTAAGAATTGGGAAAAATTTACCAAGCTAGACTACTGCCCCAGATTTTAAAAGTTTTAAAAAAATTAAGTAAATATATTTGAAGGAGGTTTTTGTTCTTTATTATTTGTTTTACCTTGATTGATGATCTCCATAAGCACATCGGTCGTTATGATTTTTAAGTCTTGTTGAATGGCTTTATGTACACTGATTTTAATTAACTTTTCATGTAATGCTCGTCCAGACCAACCTTCAGTGTTTTTTGATATTTTTTTGAAATCAATATCAATTTCAAATGGAATTTTTTTACTGAACAATTTCAGCATATCAAACCTTTCTTCTTCTGTAGGGATTGGAAATTCAATTTCT
This sequence comes from Promethearchaeum sp., assembly GCA_030611625.1. Taxonomy (GTDB): domain Archaea; phylum Asgardarchaeota; class Lokiarchaeia; order Sigyniarchaeales; family Promethearchaeaceae; genus Promethearchaeum. The sequence goes on from JAUWPK010000272.1 coordinate 3,964, forward strand.
TCTTCGAATCTGCTTCTTAAACCCGAATCAAGTAATCCCAAAGTATTAGTGGCTCCAATGGTAATAACACCTTCACTTGTTTCTAAGCCATCTAGTTCGGCTAATAAAGAGGCAGCAACTTCAATTACATCACCCCGGACATTTTGGAAAGCACGACTTAAGCCTACGGAATCAAGCTCATCTATGAATATTATTGCAGGAGCATGAGATTTAGCTTCATTATAAAGAGAATGAATTTTTGAAGCACCATCTCCAACATGATTTCCAATAAGTGATGTTCCTTTTTTAGCAAAGAAGGTACATTTTGCAGCAGAAGCTATAGCTTTAGCGGTAATAGTTTTTCCAGTACCTGGTGGACCATGAAAAAGGATGTTCTTTGGGGCCCAATCTCCGAAGACCTCTGGGTTTTTCAAATATTCTACTATAATTTTAGCCTTTGAAATTGCTTGCTCATTTCCTATTATATCCTCAAAAGAAACCAGTTTGAATTTTGGTTTTAAAATAGGAGGTTGAATCAGTATGAATTTTGTTTCAGCGCCAATCCTATGTGCTTTGTTTTTTGGAATAATTTTTTTAATTTTAAAAGCAAAATCAGGAATAATTAGCTGATCGAAAATATAATCGTTTATTTTAACGGATAATCCTAACCACTGTTCTGTTGCATAAGCTTGAAAGAGATTTTTATCTGTTACACTCACTTGAATAGGACCATCTGTTACACTAACTTGAATAGGATATCCAGCAGGAGCCAAAAAGACTTTCTTTATTATATCTTCATCCTGAATAACTTCAATTGAATCCGAAATATTCATTTCATTAATTTCGATTTCAGTATTTGAAGAAATTTCCTTTTCTCCCGTTGGTGAAATATGAGAAATTTTTTTTACCACTATAATTTCTATATGGTTTCATGGACTTAAAATTTTTTCAATTTCAATTTTTTAGTTTTTAATTTTTGTTAATATGGATTTTATATTTGTTTTTAACTCTTCGTTTAGTTCTTTATCATTAAGGTGATTTTTCAAATAAGCCAAACTTTCAGGTAGCTTTCCAAATAAATTAATTACCAAAGTAATTATTTCTTCATTTTGCTTATTCAAATTTTTAATTATTTTATCTACAAGCACTTTTGAATGATTTTGACCAATACGGAACAAAGCATCTTCAATTAATCTTCTTTTTTCTTT
>JAUWPK010000003.1 GCA_030611625.1 Promethearchaeum sp.
AATTACATTGTCCCCACGCATGTGGGGGTGTACCGGAATTAGGATTCCGTTTTTAGGGCTTACTATAATTGTCCCCACGCATGTGGGGGTGTACCGTTGCCAAAATATTTGGTTGTAAAGAACCTGCAATTGTCCCCACGCATGTGGGGGTGTACCGGAGGCAGGTGGTCCTAGCATTATTCACAGATGTTTCAAAATTTTTTTACTTTATTTCTTTATATTTTTTTATTTCGTTTTATTAGTGTGGTTAACTTCATTTTGTCTTATGATAATAAGATTTAAAAAAGCAAATGATGAATTATAGAATACCAACAAAAAGGTGAAAAAAATTGGCAAAAATGACCGGTACAATAATTGGTATGGGTGTTATTTTGATTATAATGGGTAGTATGTCGGGTATGCCGGGTACGATTGCAGGCGTATTTGTTTTTTGGGTTCTTTATTTTGGTTGCATGATGATAAAAGGAGGTTCTAGCGGTAATTCAGGTTATGCAAGTAAGAATAATTCACATAATAAAGATGTTGTAATACTAGAATGCCCTATATGCAAGAGAACATCAGTATTTGAAAAAGATGAAATGAAGAAGTGCAAATATTGTAGTCAAATTTTAGATTGAATAAGATTTAAGCATTATTCATAGATGTTTCTATTTTTTTTTTTTCAATATTTCTATTCCTTTATGCTTGTTTATGGATTATTTCTGAAAATTTTTAAATAAACCAATGAAAGGTAGATTGTGGAGAGTTAAAATGAAAATGAAGGCCTTGGATACTGATATTAAGATCTTTCAAATCACATCTTCATATATTTTTGCTATAGCGAAATAGGAAAATCTGATTTTATAGCATTCTTGGAGCAATTACCCCAGATAGATTTTGTATATGCAGCGCTTCCCAAGCCAGAAAACTTTCCCTTATTGTATAAACTAGGTATTTTTTCTATTGGATAATCGTGATCTTCCCCCCATTTTAGACTGAGGAAGAATTGTGTTATTTAATGAAGTCCCAGATGTTAAAGTTATTTCCGTTTAGTATAATCAAAATTCCGATTGGGTTAATTTATTGTAAGAAAAACTTTAGAAAAATAATCGATATTTTTATTTACTTTGGTTTTCAAAGTAAATCATAGGGTTTTATAAAAAATAATAAAAAATTTAAAGTGAATAAGATGGAAAATAATTTAAAAAAGATAATTTCCATATATGATGATATAGAATCTCAGAAATTTACCGCGACAAGATTAATGCTTTTAAGTTTCTTGAAACTTCACAGAGATGGGCTTCAATTCCGGGAATTAAAAGCAAGATTAAGTATCTCAGACGGAAAGTTATATGCAAATTTAGAAAAATTAAAAGATTTAGCAGCAATTAATTCAGAAAAATTCAAGATAGATAATAAAATGTTAGAAGTTTTTATGATAACTCCTGAAGGTGAGAAAATTTTGGAGAAAACCTTCGAATGGATTGAATACCTAAAAACACTGGTGAAGTAATTTGAAAGAAGATTATGAAAAAATTATGGATTTATTAAATCATTTAGAAATTGATATTAAGAATCCACCAGAAGAATTTTTGAGTCGATTTTTCATTCAGAAATTTGTTTATATCCTGAAATGGTTAGGTGTTAAATTTTCTAATTATAATGATTATAATTTTTATTTAAATGGGACATATAGTCCAAAATTATGTCAAGATTATTACAAGTATCCTTCTCTTCTTGATTCTGGGTCAAAGATGGGTATAGAAATGGAAACTGAAATGGAAATGGATATTCATGAAGAAGATCTTGAGGGATTAGAAAAATATAAACAATTTATATTGGAGCACAAATTTATGGAAAAATCGCCATATGCTTTTCATGAAGCCATTTCGTCAATAATGTATTTTATAAAAAAATCACCAGAACTAAATGAAAACCAGCTTTTAAATCAAGTAAAAATTCAAAAACCTCATTTATCTAATAAGATTTTGAATGTATCTTTAAATATTATAAAAAAAATTCAGTTTAAAGAGGAATATATTACTTCTGATATCCAACAAGAATTTAAACTATGGGATCAACTAAACGATTAATCTTCCAAGTAAAACAGATGAATAGAGTGCATTTTCAAGAAAAAGACATATGGCAAATTCAATTGAATATTGACAATCAAGATATTATTGGTCATGAACAAGATAAGGATAGACCATGTTTAATTTTAAAGGTTTTTCCAAGAGTAAAGCTCGCAATAGTTATCCCGATAAGCCATATTTTACGTACCCAACGGTTTTCATACACTAAATTGATAAATTAATCTGCATCTAATGGTCTAAATACTGATAGTGTTGCCCTTATTTTTCAAGTTAGAAGCGTGAGCTTTGATAGATTTCTTAGAAAATATGGAGTTATAGAAAATTTTTATTGGGATTCAATAAAGGATCTCTTATCTGATTGTTTTGATCTTGATTAAACAAATACTAACCAGACCAAATTCTGAACGAGAATTATAGTGATAAATTATAATGAACATCGAGCTCATAGATAATGATATGAAGATTTTTCAAATATCACTTTCATTTGCTTTTTGCTATGGTGAAATAGGAAAATCTGATTTTGAATCCTTCTTGGAACTGATACCTCCAATAGATTTAGTTTATGCTGCACTTCCCAAGCCAGAAAACTTTCGATTATGGTATAAACTAGCAAAACGAGCAAAAATCTCCCACGAACAATTTTTCTCAGGATTATGCAAAATTTGGAAGGAAATCAATGCTCCAGAATACCACATAGAAGTAGGAGCCAGTAATAAACAGCAGGTTTTGGATTTTTTTTCCGATTGGAAGGAATTTCCCTATTTTTATGAACGTGATTTATATTATTCGGCTCCATTAAATGGTAAAACGAAAGGTATGGCAAAATGTAGAAATCCCACCCAAATTCTTATTTACAGTCTTCATCCTGTTGAAGTTCCGACAGTTAAATATTCTCATGAATACGTAGAATTTATTATGAAACGCGTGAAAAAGATGAATGTTTTTGATCCAGTAATTGGCAAAGGATTATTAGCGCGTTTTGCACAAATAAATGGGCATAACTGCTATGGGATTGATATGAATCGTGAGCGTTTGGAATGCACAATTGAGTATATACAAAATAACCTTAGAAATTCTTAGAAATCTTTAGGATCCTTGCTTTTCAATTCTTTTAAGGGAGCAAAAAGTTTTTCTTCTACCCATGCTCGAGAAAAGTCTCCATTTTTAAACAATTCGGGCAATCCTTTACGTTGTTTTAATCGGAGGACTTCATCAGCTTGCATTCCCAGTTCTTTAGCAACTTTCTCATTATCCCATCCCATTTTGATTAAATCTCCGACAACTTCGCTCATTGGTTTAACACCATGCTTTCCTCTGGCTCTATTATGTCGAATTGTCGATGCCATTCTTTCAGAAATTGGTTTATCAATCACCACAATTGGGAGATAACCTTTTAACCTATTTTTTATATTTTTTGTCTCGGTACCTGCTCGATATCGATGAAAACCATCAACAACTTCATAGGAATCCCCATCTTTATACGCAACAATGGGTTGAGTAAAACCGTCCATTAAAATTGAATGTGTGAGTAATCGCATTTCAGGTGGAGCCACATTATTCGGGTTGTATTCGTTCGCATGAATTATTGATGCTTTGATCCATTGCACTGTATCGACCGGATCTTCCATTGGTGATATTTTGGATAATTCAAGCTTGATTGCATTTAAAATATCAAGTTGTGTGCTCCTTTCGCCAATCATTATTGGAGCTAATATTTTTTTTAATTCAGATATAATTGATTCTTTCAGTTTAGATTTAGACATCATATTCTCGGTAATCCTCCTCATATTTTTCAAAAAAAGCCTGTTGTCTTTGATGTTGCCTTTGGGTTTGATTAAAGGTCAAACCTTTACATAGATGATCATTTTTCAGTAAGGTTTTTCCAATTCTTCTCCATGTTGGTAATTTTTTTGCTGATTCAAGTTTGACTGGGGCAGAATCTGGAATTTTATCTATCGGGTATTCATGATCTTCCCACCATTTTAGAAAAACCCTTATTTTTGAAATAAAATGTGCTGCTTCATAGCGTGGCATGCTTGATAATAATATTATAACATATTCTTTCCATGAAGGAACATCTTCAGGCAAAATTGCTTTAATGTTCCCTAATAAAGGATTTCCCCTATATAAACTTCCCATATTTGCTCCTGGAACCCTATTTACAACCCTTGACCAAGTTTCAGGTTCACATTCATGGAATAAGTCCAACCCTTGCTTTTGATCATCCCCGTAAGGTTGACAAATTCGCATTTTATGAAGAGTCCTACCCTGTAAATACATTAAATCATATAGTTTATTATAAGTCCACCCGAATTTTCCTACAGCAGTCCATACATCCGCGGTCTTCCAATCATAAATAGGATACATTGAATAAACATTAGGAGAGACTTTAGTAGTCCACCCAAAATCATGGAATCGAATCTTTTTTTTATTTACAATTGTTCTAAACCGATTTAAACTCTCATCTGATCTAATGGCAACTATGGATGCAGTTTTCTTCCCTTGAGCAAACCATTCTCCGAAATCAACCACAAATTCTTCAAATTCCATTCCAAATCGATAGAAAGGAAAAAAATCCTGATCCACGATAGCAGTTGGGTGCTTGGGTTGGGGCTTGATCCAATTTTCTTTTTCTTCAGGATTCCATGCTATCCATTGGCTTTTATATTGACTTACTGCGTTGCGTAAATGTATAGGTAAAGCAATCCAATATCCTTTAACTTCAGGCATATCGAAAATTTCCTTAACATGATCCAAAGTTGTATCGTAATTTCCTTCGAGATCTACAAACATTGAATGAACTGGGAGTCGATCCATTTCTCTGGCTACTTTTATGGCCAAATGCATCATGATGGATGAGTCTTTTCCACCACTGAAAGCAACATAAACTTTAGGAAAATTTTCAAAAATTATCCTCAATCTTTCAATGGTGGCGGTATAAACATCTTTATCAATGTAATGTTTCGGCATGGATTTTTCCCACATGGGATTTTTACCCAATGTTTTTTAATCTATATATATATAAAATCAGAATTATCTAAACATTATTAATAATAAGACGGTGTTTAGATTTTGTATAGATCGAAAAAGAGGAATAATCAAAAGAAATATTTTTTTTGCATAGGATATAGTAATTATTGTTGACAACTCATGGGCACTCAAGAAAAGCTAGAAAAAAAAGTGATTGTATTTTTTAAAGAAAATCTTCAAGATCTAAACAATTTTACAGAGAATTTGATTGTTTTAGGCGATTTTGATAAATCTTTGGTGCTTTTTAAAAATTTCTCATTATTATGTGAAGAAATACAGCAAGATCCTCGATTTATTTACATGAAAAAATTTTTACAGTTTGTCGAAGGAACCTATAAATCTAACCTATTTAAAATTGAGGAGTTGGAATTGATGTGGGATCAAAAATCTCCTCAGAGAGGTCGATCGCAAAAAAATAAAGAGAAACAAAGAATGCGGTCTAAAAACAAATTTTATACCCAAATTGACCAAATTCAAGCAGAATTCCTTGACAGTCTACAAGAACATCCTGAGAATGAGTTTGAACATTATTTAAACAAATCTAAATTTTTAGCCAAACCTCGAGTAATCCGGAAATTTACAAGTGAACAAGAGAAAGTAATCAATAGTTTTCGAGTGAAAGCGAATAAAGAAAAACTCAACCAATTCCAAAAACCTCTTACTATTTTTCAAGAGTTAAAATTGTTTGATGACTATCGCCTTGCGGTAGAGTATAATTTAGTGGATATTGAGGATAAAGGCTGGTACAATACGGTTCGAATGTACATTAATAAATGGACAACCTATCTGCACACATTAGAAACCTTCCATTCTAAACATTCACGGCATTTCTTAGTCAAAAAAATTGGAAAGGAAATTTTAAAGATTGAGGCATGGGGAAAAAAAGTGGAAAAAAAATATGATCAAAGCATCAAACTGAACTTGGACCAAGTAAACTTGATGAATCAATCAATCGAAATAATAATTTCTACATATAAAACAGATCGACAACAATTAAAACGTTACACTGAAGATAAGCAGATCTTAAAACACCTTAACTAGCGTTGTTAAGGAAGAGAGTTTTCCTATATTCCTATATTCCCGAGTAAAGAGGAAAATCTATTACAATGGCACAATAATTTTTAAAAGGTTTAAGAAAAATAATGAAAGCTAAATTTGAAACTTTGATTCAAGATTTTGAGAAAGGAATTAAACCCCAAGGCGAGATTATTAATAATATTCTTTATCGCCCTCTTTCTTATCCCATGGTGCTTCTTTCAGCAAAACTCAAACTCACTCCAAATTTTATAACATTCATATCGCTTCTTAGTTCAATTATATCAGCAATATTCTTTGGATTTGGACGGGTATATTTAGGAGCATTATTTTTCTTTTTACGACATTATTTTGATTGTGTAGATGGCGCTTTAGCCCGAATGACGAATAATTTTTCTAAGTTTGGCGCGATGTTCGATGCAATCGGAGATGGGGTAGGTGTGTTTGTTGTCATGGTAGCTATAACAATCGAGCAATATCTCCGATTAGGAACGAGTTTTGTTTTCATCTATTTAGGATTGGCTCTTCTCTCAAATTTTTTTGGCTTATTTTACCATAACAGCGTTAAATCTCGATATTTTAAACACCTGAGAGCAGGGCAACAAAGTGAAAAGATATCATCCAAAACAAAACATAATAGTCTAGTTAATTTCTTTGGCTTCGATAGTGAATCTGAAGTGAAATTGAAATTTATCGAAAATTTTGTTAAAAAAATTGCTCCGTTCCCAAATATCGAAAAGTCTATGATTCGAATTTTTGATAATCAAGAAATGACTATGGAAGAGAAGCAAAAGCTATTCAAAGAATCTTTCTCTTTTCTTCCTTTACTATGGTCAATAATGGCGGGGGCTTCTCAAATAACTGCGATTACTACGGTTGCGTTATTCAACCGATTGGATGATTTATTATGGATCGTTCTCATTATTGGATGGAATTTACTGGCATTCCCCCTATCTTTAATCCATTATTATGCAATTAAACGATTTAATGCAAAAATTGTTATTAGTTAGATGTGCACTCTTTTAATCAAAAAGTGCGACAAGCTCTAAGAATAAAACTTTAAGGTTGGGAAATTGTTTTCGAATGTAATTACTACGACGAGCCAATGCAATGGAAACTGCTTTATTAAATGCCGCTTTTGAAGATAATAAGCCGATTTCGATATATTTTTTTCGAAATATTATTTTTGCCTTTGGGTCCTCACGTAAAAGTTCAATTTCTTCAGTCAATTTCTCTAGAACCTTAAAAATTTCTTTATCTTTCCGCCCGGGTTCATAAGTTTTTTCCATAAATTGCTCTAAACGGTGAAGGAGAATAGTAAAAAAATCAAAATAGGAGGTGACATTATCGAATTGAATCCGAAATTGGGATCTTTTAAATAAAGTATACACCATTTGCCAATAATAGGGATATTCTAAAGCGGATGGATATAAAACTTGATTGATTTTTAATGCAAGAAGGCTGTTTTTATGACGTTGGGACATTTTCCCTTGATGTAATTTTAAAATATCTTCCTTTAGTAAAGGCGGTTCTTTAAGTGGATCTAATTCTCGCATATTAATAGGAGGATAGAATTTTACCAAAGAACGAGACATGTCTTTCTGAGGTATAGAAACACTTGGTACCACTGGAATTCCAGATTTATAATGAAAATATGGCAATAATTGTGGACAAGGAATGAGAAAATCATATTTTTTTTTTCCGAAGATAAACGGAACACGATTTTGATATTTATTAAAGTAATCATGCAATACGAAGACGACCCGATTTTGTTTCAAATGTGTTTCAATATCCTTTTCTAGGTCGGAAAACTTTCCAGTTACAATGGCAAAGACGTTGTCCCACAATTTTAAAAATTGACGAAGAAGAAATTCATTTTCGGGAGAAACTATACCCACAACTTCCACTTTTTGGGTTTTATTATCTATTGTAACGGTCTTTCTCAGTAAAGCAGATGTAGGATGATACATTTCTCCTAAATGGATCATAGGAACTAATACACCTTTCTTTTCTTGTAATGCAGCTTCAATATGTTCAAATCCTTCCATTTTAATGAATCGTGTGATATTTTTTGGGGAATGGTTTGGCATATAAAACACGATCTCAAAAAAGGACTCAAGGAAATAGGAAATGATTTGTAACCCCCACCTTTTAAGATTTATATTATGTTTTTCTAAAAAACTTGGAGGATACAAAAACTTCCAAGTTTTTTCTAACGTGGAAAAACCTTTCTTAATTATTAAAGGACCTAAGAGCATAGTTAAGACCCGAAATGGCAAGAAATTTTTCCGTTCAAAGAATTTATACTTACCTGTTGATTGAATAAAATGAGTAAAGCGAAAGAATACATTATAATCAACGAAATTTTTATGGACTTTCATTGAACTATTTTTATCTAACTTTCGCTCTCGATTTTTAACCGCCATTATACTCATTTCAATGATTTTTGTGAATTTCTTTTGTGAATTTCTTTTTAAATAAAAAGGTTTTGAAAAAGAAGGAAAAACAATATTGAAGTCACTTTTTCCATCGAAAGATAAATCCTCCAATTAATACACCAACTATCGTTAAGCTAGCGTAATATAAATAATTCTTTGAATCTACAAGAAGGTGTAATTTTTTAATCTATCATATTTGGGTGCCATATGCATTCAGTTAAATCAGAATATTGCTCAAACCCCATTTTTTTATACATACTAAATCCCATTTCTGAAGAATGGAGAATTGCCCACTGATATCCCTTAAATTTGACATCAAATAGAGGTTTATAAATTGAAGTAGTCCCAATTCCTCTCTGGCGCACTTCACTTATAATCTTAAGATAGTTCTCATGATATTTTTAACTTCATAAGGATTACGTAAAGCATTAACGACTTTTTCAAAAACCTATTAATTCCACTAAAGTTTTAACGTTTATATCTTAATGAAATATAATCATTATGTTTTAGTGTTAGTTTTCTTTGGTGATGGATGTAAAACGTTAAAATTTGAAACCATACTTTCAATAACTCTTAGTTAGTAAATTATATCGAAATGAATTGAAAAAAAATTTATTGTTGCAAACATTTCTTACCTTCATGAGCCTACTCTCCCAAATTGTTGTTGGTATATGTTTTCTCATATTAATCGTGATTCTTTTCTTTGATAGCAATGATTATCTCACATATTCGGTTTTATTAATGCTTATCGCTGCAGGGGTTAGTGCTATTGATCTTCCCGAAGCTCGAAATCTTGAGACGTACATAATGGCAATTGAGTGGGAAGTAATAATTTTCCTTATTGCGATGTTTACTATTGTAGAAATCCTAATTGAAGCTCGAATATTCCATAAAATCGCAAAAAGCATTGTTAACAGATATAGGAATAATATTAGGAAGATGTTCTATGTTATTTGTATCGTATCAACTTTAATGGCATCAATTTTGGAGGATTTAAGCGTTGCTATAATTTTTATACCGATTATTGTTCTTGCTTGTAGAGAGATAAAGATAAATCCTTCTCCTTTTCTTTTAGGAATGACAATTTGTATTAATCTTGCATCTACTTTAACACCATTCGGATCTGCTGAAAATATTATGATTGCAAATTATTTTGATTTATCGTTTACATTTTTTCTATTTAATTTCGGTCCATTTTTTATCGTTTCTACATTAATTACACTTGTATTACTGGATTATTTTGTTCTTTCAAAGGAAATTAAAAAAGAGCGGCGATCAGCATGTGAATCACAGATAATTACTAATTCTGATGAAAATGGTAATGAAAAGGAAATGTTAGAAGATATTCAAATAGATAAGATGACTTTAATTAAAAATTCTGTGGCCCTAGTGATATTTATTTTGCTTCTGCTCTTTATTCATGAAATTCATGTAGCAGGTCTTATCGGTCTTCTTTTATTTGTCTTTGTAAACCCAAAAACTGGCGAATCAAAGAAGAAAAAGCCACAATTATCTTATTTTTTGCGTAAAGTGGATTATAAATTAATATATTTCTTTATGTGCTTGTTTGTTTTGGTACATCTTATGGAATTAAACGGAACAGTAGGATTATTAGAAGAATCGATTGAAAATCTTCCTCTTAATAACATTTTTCTTCTTTCTGTGTTCATTTTAATTATTACTTCTATATTATCAGGATTCTTGGATAATGCACCTGTCACAATAATTTTTCTACCGATTATTAAGATTCTTCTAAATACCGGATTGTTTGAATTTCTTCCATTGCTTATTGCTTTCGTTTTGGGAGTCAACTTGGGTGGAAATTTTCTGCCCCAAGGAAGCGCTGCGGATATGATGACTTTAGAACTTTCAAAAAAATATTGTGTAGAAGATTTAACTTATAAGAAATTGACAAAAGTTGGTGGATTATTCGCTTTAATTCATATAATCCTTGGAATAATATATCTTGCAATAGTTATTTTTCTTTTTCTTTAAATTCACTAATTAATATGAAATTTGAATGAAAAACGATTTTTTTTAATCAACATAGTATGGTGATTCCCTCATATGTTTCGAATATTTCCACAATGAGATTAAACTTTCAACATTCTTTTTTCCATATTCTTGATAAAGAATGCTTTTATCAATATTATTCTCTATTCCATAAAGTATTTGATCTGCCAAGTTAAAAGTGTTAAGCATATCTCCTTTATTATCAATTGTTGGCATTATATCAGGATCTGCAGCCTTATTTCTAATATATTCTGGAATTTGTATATATTCTGCAATTTGTTCAAGTTGAGTCCGGTATAAATGCATTATAGGCATGATATCTGCACAATGATCTACACCCCATTTAGAAAAAGTTCCGGTAAGCCATTCTGTGCGATTAGCCGCCCCTACAACCATAAGATTTCGCACTTCAGCATATTGATAAAGAATAACCATTCTAATTCGATGTTTGGCCATAACATAGGCATTTGCTTTTGCAAGCCAAGAATTTGCTTTAGGTTTTAACCGTTTAAGTAAGATACTTTCATCATCCTTTGGGATGTAATTTTTTCTCCCAAATTTGACAAGATTTATTCGTAATTTTCGACCTGGAATGAATCGTAATGGAAGTAATTTATAAGTTCCTGTAGATCTTAGTATTGAATTAATATGTTTAACATTCAATTGAATTCCAAGATGTTGGGCAAGTTGTTTTGCGTGATTTTGATGAATTTTTTTACTGTCTTTTTCTGGTAGGTTAAATAAATGCACTTTATCTGCTCCAAGGCTGCGAACTGTGAGTTTTGCAACAACGGCTGAATCTAAACCTCCACTTAACCCAATTACTGCACCGTCTCGTTTTAAAGACTTCAAAGTTGTATGAATTTTTTTTTCTATATTTGTACATAACACTGATGGATCTATCTTAAGTTCTTGAATAATCTTATCCATAAATAAAAATGAAATTCAATCTATTATAATTCTTTTTTTTCTCAGAATTAATTTTTTTTCTCTATCGTTGAGTTCCGCAGCTTTGACGACTCATAAGAGATCTATTCATGTTATAAAATATCGATACAGCAAATAATATTAACATCCCAATTACTAAAGAAATTACAATCAATGTACTAAAAATTTCTACAGTATTTATGGGTTTAATCTGCAAATTTTGTATCCAAATCCAATATATTAATATACAAATGAGAAAAATCAAATATAACGCTAAAAAAATCAAAAAAACAGTTTTTTTGATAAAACGTTTATTATTTTCGGATTCTTTAGAAAAATCAGTTGTTCTCAAATAGTTTTTCTCCTTTTTGATTAAAATAAATATTGAAGGAATGGATTGTGAATTTTTTCATTCCCAACAGTAGTGATGGGGCCATGTCCCGTCATGATTTGAAAAGAATCATCCACATTCTCATTTTCTAAAATGTTTTTTTTGATACTATTCATTAGCAATTCCTCACTACCACCAGATAAGTCGGTTCTACCTATGGAACTTGCAAAAATCGTATCTCCTACGAATATATATTTGAATTTATAATCAATAAAAATTAAACCACCCGGAGAATGTCCTGGAGATTCGAGTATTTCTAAAATATGATTTCCAATAGTTAAATGGTCTTTCTGCTCAAGGTAATTAGTGATTTTGAGATTTTTCTTTTTAATTTGTTTAGAAGCATAAATCGGAATTTGGAAATAGTTGGCAACTTTTTTAGCAGATTTCGTATGATCCCAATGTTCATGAGTTAAAATAACTCCAATCGGATGAAGCATTCGAGATTCAATAAATCGAATAATCTCTTTTGCATTACCTCCTGGATCAAAAATTACAATTTCTTTTGTGCCATTATCCCCATAAATATAGCAATTGGTCTGAAGCATTCCGACAATTAATCGTTCACAAATCGGCATTTTATTTTCAGTTAGTTATAAATTAGCTAAATTTTTGAATATTTGTAGTTCTATCTTACTTTTTCGATGACAAGTGAATATGGACATCAAATAAAAGATGAAAAATTTTAGTAAAAAAAGAAAAAAATTATAGTGCTATTTTATTCTATTATTGCAGTCGCTAAATTTTGTTTTCGAAGCATATTAATTCCGGGAAAGGATGATAAAATCACACATCCCGTTGCAAATGCTACGATTGTAACATAATCTCCCCAAAAATAAACAAAATCCAATTTGAAAAATAACTTTCCAATGAAAAATTGAATGATACGTCCTAATCCTTCTCCGCCGAGGAGTATTCCAAACAAAACTGCCAAAGTAATTAAGATTCCCATCTCTAAAAAGATTTGAACAATAATCTGACTCTTTTTAAATCCGAAGCTTCGTTGTAATGCAATTTCTCTCGATCTTTCAATAATTGAAATAAAACCTGTAACAAATATAATCAAAAACGAGATCATCAATGCTAAAACAATCGTCACTTGCACGATAAAAAGTTGAGTGTTGATCATTTGGAGCATTTGGTTTTCATAAGTTTCCTTTTCTATTGCATATTGAATTTGGGGGTTTTCATTTAATTCAAAGAGAAAATTTTCCAAATCCGCTGAATCCAATGATTCACCATTTTCAAGTTGAATGAAAGCTCCATTAATGGGGGAAAAACCAACATTTTCTTTAATTGCGGGTAATAACATAAAGCACGAATTCGGTATATCTAAATCTCGAGCAATACCAACAATTTTAATGCGAAACTCAGTTCCTAATAACATAAATTCAAAATAATCTCCCACCTCAAGCCCCAAAGGTTTTGCTGAATAACTTGAGATTATTCCTTCTTGGGCTGTGTCATTCGAAAACAGGGCACCTTCTTTTAGATCGATGGAATACAAAGCTGAATTGGGTAAAAAACCTCTAATATTCAATCCATACTCGGGGTGATCAAGAATTTCGGTATCTCCATGCAAATAGGGTTCATAACTATCAATAAAATCGTAGCCATCGAAAATTTGATCAACATCTGCCTCAGATTTAAACGAATCAAAACGAGTTTGTACATCCCAATGTATCTGATCATCAAAGTAGTTATTAAATGTTCCAGTTATTGATGTTTGGGTTTGGATTAATGCAAAGGAAATTGCAATTGCACCTATGAAAGCGCTGGTAATCAAGATCCCTCTTTTGCGATTTCGTGAAATATTTCGAAGAGGATACATAATTTGAATAGGAAAGAATGATGTTTTCCTCGTTTTCTTTGCTTCTTTTTTTAATTTATTGATATTTCCTGTTATTTTTTGTTGTGTCTTTCTTTTTTTCTTTACCATTTCATATTCAGATTTTCCTCGAATTGCTTCATACGGTGTCATTTTAACATTGCTACGGCAGGCTAAAAATGTAAATATTTGAGTGGTTAAAATTACTAATACGGGGACAACACCTAGCGCTAAGGGGGAGAATTGAGTAATAATTATCGGAATTCCCCAACGGGCGATCATAATGCGTACCATGATTTGTAATAAACCATAAGAAGCGATCGTACCAATTATAATAGCAAAAATGGAGAGGAACAGGGTTCGGAGCATAAACACTTTCAATATAGTTTTAGAGGGGAAACCATATGCATATAGCATCCCAGTTTGTTTACGCTGTTCTACTGCATATCGTTTTGTGATTAAATAAATCACAATTCCTGCTGCTAAAATGATTGTACATGCCATAATGAAAAGAATTTGAGATGTCAGACTTAATACATCCTGAAAAATTGAGCTTATACTGAATTCTCGAACATACCATGGATAGAAAATTTGTGCTTCAATTGGTGAGACTTCATCGCGCAATTTTTCTGTAAAATCTATTAAAGTGTCTAGATCAGGGTTGTTTGGGAAATAAAATGTTACACTATTAAATTGTATGTCATCCCAATCACTATATTCTTGGAAAGTGTCATAGTTAAGATAGATTGCACCCTCTAAAGCTAAATCATAACTTAAAAATTCAATAGATTTGACTAATCCTGCTATTTCCACTTCTTTCTCGCCAACTGGAGTATAGAGGGTAATGGTATCCCCAATTTCAACGTCTAATTCTTTGGCAAATGATTCTAAAATAAAAGCCATTCCATCTTGTAATTCCGAAATATCATGGTCAGAAACGAATTGGTTGACTTCTGGGGGTTTTGTAGTATTCACTCCTACGACACTTGTATAGTACCATTTTGAGGCGTGATAAAGTTGAAAATTAGTGGTAGGACGAATATCGAAAGAAATATCTGCATATTCAGGATTTGATTCGATAAGAGATTCCACACTTGTACGAATTTCATCCGCACTTCCTTGAAATCTGATATCCAAATAAGCTAATTGATAGGATTGATTACTTTCAACAACTGACGCATCGATACTGGGCTCAATGGAGAACATTGCTAATGGAAAAGCAACAATAACAAAGATACATAGAAATGACAAAAATGTGCGTTTTTTCTGAAAACGGAATTCTCGAAATATTGTTTTATATATCTGCTGCATATTGTTCTCTCCTATTATTAACGGTGAGAGTTATTAAGGGGTTCAATTCATCTGTAACTATTCTACCGGAACGTAAAGTTATGATACGATCCGCAAATTCGATCAGTTCTTGGTCATGGGTGACCAATAAAACGGTTATATTTTTTTCCTTGGCTATTTTTCGAATCAAATTAACGATATTATTGCCTGTTTTTTGATCTAATTGACCAGTGGGTTCATCAACTAGCAAAATGTCTGGATTTTTGGCCAAAGCCCGCGCAATAGCAACCCGTTGGCGTTCTCCTCCTGAAAGTTGGGAAGGAAAATTATCCATTCGTTTTTCCAAACCGACCAAAATGAGGTGTTCTTCAGCGATTCGGCTAATTTCTTTTCTCTTGCGGTGGGTTAATTCTAAAGTGAGCTCGACATTTTCTCTTGCAGTTAGGGTAGGAATTAAAGAATAAAATTGAAATACGAACGCTAATCGTTTTTTACGATAAAGTGTCAATTTTTTATCGGAATAATGTGCAATATTCTCTCCTAAAATTTCAATAGATCCATCTGAAGGATGGTCAATGCCTCCAATTAAATTAATTAGTGTGGTTTTTCCCGATCCCGAAGGTCCCATTATGAATACAACCTCTCCTGGATCAATGGTAAAGGAAACATTATCCAAAGCACAAATAGGAACATTTCCTAACTCGTAATACTTTGATAAATTTGATATTGAGATTAAATTTTGTTCTATAAGTTGAGTCATTATATTGGAATAGTTTTTTCTTTTTAATAAACATATGTAGTCTACACATAAAAATTATATAGAATTGTTTCATATCCTCCATTTTTCGTTTAAAGAGTTCTTGTATTAAATTTAGATTCATTAATAGAAAATCCTCCAAATTCTAAAATTTATCCGTTAGAGCTGAAAAGTAGCAAAAATTTTTTCTTATTACTCTTCAAATATATAAATCATTATAAGCGTGTAGAAATTAAGGTTATTTTATTAAAATTATAGTCTATATATTAATTTCATGATATAGATGAGATTATACACTAAAATAACAACAAATATCTTCAAAACGTTACCATTTGTTTAATTTAAGCCTGCAACTTCTTGAATTAGCGATTTCAGATTTATTCAAATCTTACCTTCAATATTATTTGCACAACTTTGTTTGATCTACATAAAGTCCTTGAATTAATTTTTTTAAACAGTTTTTTTACATGTAAAATGCTAGTAAATATGGGTATAATTATTGAATCTTTGGAACATTATTAAGAATAAAGTAAGCTATCATGCTGTATATGATAAATCTATTATTGATGCTTTGAAATTTGCAAAAAACAATAATTTTGCAGGCATCCAACTAGCTGTTGAATCTCCTCATTTATCTTTTGAACATTTATCTCATGAGAAACGTGTAGAAATTAAGAATTTTTGTAAAAATAATGGGTTATACGTTAATCTTCATGCTCCAGACGATATTTCACTCTTTAATACTAATCTACAACTTCAAAACGGAATTTTTGAGTATTTTGAGGATCTTTTTAAATTCGCTAAAGATATTTCCTCTCAATTGATTATAATTCATATAGGGACAATGACTGATTTTCCCACTGATACAATCCCGAAACAGATTTATCCTTATGAAGATCTTGATCTATATAAAAAATCCTTAAAAGAAAACCTAACGCAACTTATTTCCTTACAAGATGGGCAAGTTATGCTCTGTGTTGAAAATTATAAAATAAATCCATTAATCCTTGATGTTTTACAACCTTTTATCTCGAATGAGAAATGCTGGTTATGTTATGATGTAGCAAAAGCATACTATGATAAGCAACACAAAAACATTGAAGTTTCAAAATTTTTCATTGAAAACCAAAAATCAATCAAACAAGTTCATCTCCATGATATTAATGAAAATGGTAGAGGGCATTGTATTATTGGTTCAGGATTAATAGATTTTAAAGAATCATTGTTAAATATCAAAAATGCTCCTGTAATTGATTATTGCATTGAAGTTAGACCTCGCAGTAAAGCTTTGGAAAGCTTAAAAAATTTAAAACAGATTTTAAGCAGTTCTGCACAATAATTCCAGAATAAAATGAATTAATATTTTTAAATTAATTGACACTCCCTTAATTGATTGATTATGGGGTCTAAAATAATACCTTACATTGATAGAGAAGTCATTGAATGGCGTTGGTGGTCTGATAACAAACTAATTTCTTTTCAATTATTTGCTTCATGCTTTCTAATAGATGGCTTGTTAGTTGATGCTAGTGCTCCAGGAAGCGAGACAGATCTTCGTAAATGGGTAACAACTCTTAGGGGAAAAAATATTATTAACTCTTGTTATTTAACGCATTTTCATGAGGATCATGCTGGGGGTGCTCCAATGCTTAAAAAAGAATTTGATATTCCAATATATGCGTCAACACTTACGGTTCCATATCTGAAAAAAGGATACAAGTATCGTTTTTATAGAAAAACATACTGGGGAAGACATGGACAAAAACAAATAGAAGTCGAACCTACAGAGGGCCCTATAATAACAAAATCGGGTAACTATTCATTTGAATTATTTCCAATGCCTGGTCATTCACCAGATTTAACTGCGTTGGTTGATAAAAAAAATCAAATAGCTTTTGTAGGAGATGCAATCATGTATAAATATGGGTATACCTTTGGAGGATCTTCCGCTGATCTTTATGAAGATATTTCACAAATTTATAATTCTCAGAAATCCCTTTATAAAATAACTGAAGGCATGGATAATCTTAAAATATTTGTTGCTCACGTCGGAATGGTCAATCGTAATTTTATAGCCGAAAAGATGAAAGAAATTGAGGACTTACATACTAAAGCTCATAAAATTCAGAAAGAGTTGATTGACATTGGTTATAGGAGACAAAGCAAAATTGTGAAAGAGATTATAAGAAAAATTTGGAGAAAGGGAGAACTACTCCAGTTTAAGATCCTTTCTATGGGAGAAATATCACGTGCGAATTTAGTAGCTACTTTACTAAAATGGCCGTTGGATTCTTAATTTTCTCCTAATAGGTGTTCTCCTGTCAATTCTTCTACCCGTCGAATTATATCACTAATGTGAGGAAAAGTTTTAATTCCTATGTTAAGACTTTTGATAAGTTCGATTGTTTCTTTATACATTTTTTGGCTTAGATATACAACCAGCAGATTATTATACATTCGGGCATAGTTTGCTTGATTTGAATCATATTTTAATGCTTTTTCATATGCTTCAATTGCTTTTGGGTAATCTTCTTTAATTGCATACGAGTTTGCTAAAATAAACCAAGGAGAGAAGAAATGAGGGTATTGTTTTGTGATTCTTATGGTTCGATCCATAATTTTATCAATTTTTTTAGTTGAATCACCAGAAATAGTATAATATAAGGATTCGATATCAGCTAATTCTTCTATAAATTCAAGGAATTTGGTTGTTGTTTTCATAAGATCAGGATATTTATCCTCACCACATATGCTTTTCATCATTATGAAATATTTCTTTTTATTTTCTCCCAACATTTTTTGATTTTCAAAAAGATCTTTGCTTAGACTTTTTAATTCGGTTAATATTTTTTCTAGGTTCTGTTTATCCTCTGAATTCTGCTCTAGTATATTCTCGAAAAGCAGTTTTAATGGTGAAAAAGTTGATTTATATGTTAAGTAATTAGTAGGGCTCATATTAATTAGCCATTTTTGAGTTTCTTGAAATACAAAATATGTCCCTTGCTTTAAATCAGCAAGATATTTAACTAAGAATGTTTTAGGTAAAAAAATATCACTTATTTCTAATAATTTTATTTTTCTTTCAATGATTTTTTCATAATCGGGAATAGTCTTTTCAATAATAATCGAGGAAATTTTCATCATTTCGATCCTTAAGTTAAAACGTTCGCCTTCTTGAATTGTCATCTCATATATTGCTATAAACTGTTGATAAATTTCTTCAAATATTTTTTTATCACAAAGAACTATATCAACACCCAGATTGGAAAAAATATTTTTGAATTTATGAGAATATCCTTTCTGAACAATGTTAATTAAAGCAATTCGGAGAGTTTTATTATATAATTTAAGTATATGTTTAATTTCCTTTTTTGATATTTTTAATATATCAATATCTTCTTGAATAATTGAAAAAATTTTTTGAAACACTGTATATTGGATATAATCTTCAAATATCCAGTTCATAATTCCCTTCATTTCCCTTAATAAAGTTTGACTATTTATTTCAAATACAGAATCGGGTAATTTTGAATATTTTTCTTGCATTTCCTCAAGATTAAAGTGTTCACATGACCAGATAAAATCTTTAATATATAAGATATTTAACATATTTTGCAAATTTTCTCTAAACTGAACAAAATCAATCCAAGTATCAATTATATGTTTATGGGTCTCAAATTCGTTTTCTGGTAAATTTCCTGAGATATACCATTGATTTAAGAATACTTTAATTTTCTTTCTTATAGAAAGTAATAAAATTGGTTGTATTGTAGTTTTTTCTAACCATGGTTTTATTTTATTCAAGGTTACGGTTGCATTTTTAAAAAATTTTGGATTATCTTGGAATAAATTGGCACTATTAGTAAAAATATCCACATAGCTAGCAGAAAATTCTAAAGTCATTTCGATATTCTTGTATTCCGTTGTTAAAAAATTAAAAATTTGTTCTCCTACATTAGGTAATCTTTTGTAAAACATTACAAGAGGTCCATTTTCAGCAAATTTATTTAGAATCTTATATAAAATCCGTTCTGAAAGGATTTTTCTATCAATCTTACTTAAAAAAACAAGAAAATCAGTAATATTGTCATTCATATATGCAATAAATTCCAAATCATTTGAAAGAACCTGAATTTTTTCTCTAAATTTCTTTACCAAATCACTCAATTCGGATTTTTCAAATTTTGGCTCATACGATTTAAGAATTATTATATACTCTTGAAAAAAATTTAAATATTTTATATTTGGGAAAATAGATGTAGAACCATATCTCTTATGGTAAATTTCAATTAAGATTTCAAGCATCAAAGTGAAAATATTATAGGAACGGAAATATGGGTGTTCCTTAAGATATTTTGTAATATAACTCCAAATTTCTGAAAAATTTTGTAATCTTATCTGTTCTATTATTTTATTAGTAATCGCGACAACTTGAGGTTTTTCTAATATCTTAATTAACTCATTTGATGGTTTCCAGTATTTTATAATCAAATCTACACTTAAGATTATCGTTTCACTATCTGAGTAATAAGAATCAAATAAATAAACCATTGTGTGGATGAGTAAACTTTTCCTTTTCAAGAATAATTCTAATTTTGAAATACTTTTTAATATCGAAGGAATATTTCTCACATTACCTAGCTTAAACTGCTCTTTTAGAAAATTACAATAATTATCTTCTAATCTTTCCTTGATTTGTATTTTTAAATTAGGATTAATATCAAGATTAAGAAGATCTCTTAAAATATTTATGCGTTGATTAATTGAATCAATTCCTTCGACCCTCTGAAGTGAAATTTTTGTATAAATATTTAGATCTTTGGAATTTTTTATCTTTGTTATATTTTTATTATTTAACATTAATAGCCCTGATTCTATTCTTGATAACACTTCTTTAACAAATTCTTCACAGTCCTCTTTGATTTTCAAATCAAAATTCTTTTTCTTTCGTTTTCCTCTACTTATTTTGAAGAAATCTTGATCTAGAGAAAATAAGGTTCGTAATATGGAATCCTGCTCATTTTTATCATTCTTGTTTTTAAAAATAACTAAATTTCCAAGTTCTAAATTTTCTTTCAATTGGACACCAATTTTGACTCCAAAATTCTCCATGATCTCTACATTTGATTTTTGGGATATTATTTGGGACTCACCTATATATTGAACCCATCTGATCAAATAGATCTCATTTTTAAATATAATGACACCAATTTGATTCATGGAAAAAAGTTTTTGTAATGAAAGGTTTAATCCCTCTATGAATTGAACAATCTTATCATACTTTTGATAATTTGAGTATTCCCGTTGGTAATTTGACTCCTTCATAATCCCCTGAATTTTATCAATAGATGATAAGCCTTTTGAGACATAAATTTTGCCACCTGCTAATATTTTATTTGGATCCTTTGAGAAATTTTCAAGTTCCTCGAAACTTCTAATATTTTCTTCAGGTTGTCCACCATCTAAGCCTTGATAAATTAGAATATCATTTTCAAGGATAATATTAAGAAAAGATTCTTTGAGATTAAAATTTTGAATGAAATTCCATTCTGCGGAAATTTCTTCTTTATTTTTTTCAAGTTCTTCTAAAATTAAATTAAAAAATTCGTTATTTATGGCTGTAAAGCTTTCTTTTTTTAGGAACTCTATTAAATTTTGAATTTCCTTGTTTTGAATGAACTCCAAAATATATTTTTGTTTCTCTGATATGATATTTCCATAATTTTCTATAATATACTCTGTCCAATCAAGTAATTCTACAAATCTTTTCGATGTAAGGAAATTATATAAATCATAGAGCATAAAAATCAGGTCAAAATTTGTTCTCTTAATAATAAATCGAGTAATAGATATTTTAACTATTAGTTTTTTTCTTATTTGATGTAATGCGAGATCTTTGGAAGGATTTTATCTTTTACATCCTGAATCGTTTCAAGGATAATTTTTGTTTTACCTATGATATCAATGAACCCCAATTCAGAATTGTATCTTGGAACTACGTGAACATGAATGTGCTGGGTTATATGGATAAAGATTCAAACAAATAAAAAGCAATTCTTCTGTATAAATTTTCATAGATATTACACCGGGGTTATCATCCTTAATCGCACACATTATGCAATCAACATTGGGCCTATTTCCCCTAGCATAATTTAGTTTCCATGTAGCTATTAAATGATCATGAAACAAATTTTCATCTTTTTGCATATTTTTAACTTCCAATTAACCTATGTAAACATTGAATCTCCACTAGAAAAGTTCAAGTTATCCATATCTTTTAAAGATTTTCCAGGAATGGCTCCCATAATGAAATCCATTAAAGTCATGTTCATAAACACACTATTATTAAATACTGCCCTAATAGTAGTGTAGAAAAATTGTTCGGTTAGACCATCTGGGTAAATAGTTTCGATTATGCTATATCTAGATTTCTTGAGATCGATGTTATATAGCATATTTTTGGTTAACATATATTTTTGAAAAATTATAAAGAATTTTTTTAAACCTAGTGGATCTTTTTTATTGATAGCATCCACGTGTTCCTTGCGAATTTGAATATTTGATTGGATAATGATTGCTTTTCTATCTTTCGGTTTTAATATCATTAATTTCATTGGTTTTGGGTTATTTGGGGGAAATGTTATTGTATAACTGAAATCTAATTTTGGATTTTCTGGTAATTTTTTTCCTAAAATTCCCTCATCAATTGCAAAATCGCGAATTTTTTCTTCAAGCTCTGAAAGTTTGGTCATATATTTTTTAATTTATTCATTCAAAAAGAAGGAAGCTATTTTATAAATAAAAATAAATAAAAATGTAATATGTTTCTCACAAATTCTTTAAAATGAAAAAAAATGAGCATAAAAGATACTAATACAGATTCTGAAAATTCTACAGAACCGGTCCTCTATAAGGTAAAAATGGGAATTGCTTACATAACGCTGAATACAAAGATGAATACCATCAATATGGATACTGCCCGAAAAATAGTTCAATTATTAACCGAAGCAGATAAAAATCCGAAAGTAAAGGTAGTTGTACTAAATTCAATGGGAGATAAGGTATTCTCTGCGGGTTTTGATTTAGCAATGTTCCAACAAGGTTTTAGCGATAAAATTATGGATAATCTATTACTTTATGGTCGTGATATTTCACGAGCCATTTATTTCCTAAAAAAGCCGGTAATCTCCCAAATACAAGGTAGTGCTATTGGGATGGGGTGTATTATGGTGCTTTCTTCTGATTTTCGCTTTGTAGCAAAAAAAGAAGGGTTATTCTTCCGATTGCCAGAGATTGATATCCAAATATTTCCCGCAACCGGACCTACCGCAATGGCTGTTAATATTTTAGGTGTTTCTCATGCGAAAGATATGCTAATTACTGGAAGAAAAGTATTTTTGGATGAATTTGATCGTTGGGGTGCCATAACAAAAATCTGTGAACCCGAAAATCTAGCTAGTGAAGTAAAGAAATTTGCACGTGAATTGGCCCAGAAGAATAAGACTTTACTGCATATGATAAAACCTGCTATCAATATAATGACCTTTGAGAAAGCGAAGGATTGGTTTGATTTCGAAAATGAAATGGAAAAAAGTTATTTTGCAGGCATCTTGAACAAAGATGAATTTGATTTAGATGATTTAATTCATAGAATGTGGGAAAAATATGGAAAAGGTTCTCCCAAATTCAATTAAATTAATTCTGGCTTCAAAAAGTCGAGATCGCAAGAAGCTTTTTGAACGCGCTCAAATTCCTATCGAAATTATTCCTAGTGATTTTGATGAAAAATCAATTCAAGAATCGGATCCCAATGATCTTGTAAAGAAGATTGCCATTGCTAAAGCAAAGAGAGTAATGGAGAAATGGAATGACGATAAGGGGAATAGAAATATTCCCGCAATTATAATTGCCGCAGATACCATGGTTTTATTGGATGGAAACCTGATAGGAAAAGCACAAACTAAAGAACAAGCCTTCAAAATTTTATCCCAATTATCTGGTAAAAAGCATGAACTCCTAACTGGAGTCGCTATTATTCACTCCATCAGCAAAAAAATTCGATCTTTTATAGATATTTCAATTGTCCAGTTTCAATCCTTAACTTCATCTGAATTACAGAGTTATTTAGATTCAAGTGATGAATATATTGGGCGCGCTGGTGCGTACTCTCTTTATGATCGTGCCAGTTTATTTATAGATTTTGTTGAGGGAAGTCCTACTAACGTTTTGGGTTTACCTATGGCAAAATTACGAAAAGAATTACTAAATTTTGGTGTAGATATTTAAATTTTTAAAGTTTTAAAACATTTGAGAGATTTTAAAATATATTTAATAGATGTGAACAATAAATGACTAGGAAAAATAAAAACTATGGTGCTGCTCGAACTTTAGCAGTGTTAGGCGCTATTATTGCAATTGCAGGATTTATATGGGGTTTAATTACCGTTTTAGGCTCGGGTGGAAATTTTGAAGCTATTTTCATTAATATTGTAACACAAGTAGTTGGAATTTTAGTATCGATCTTTGTCTTAATCTCAACAGGGTTCATAAGAAAAGATAAGAAAAGCCATGTTCCATTTAACTGGTGGATGCTATTAATTTTTGTTTGTATCCAAGCATGGATGACTACTTTTGGAGGACTCCTAAGTTTATCTTCTTTAGGAATCATAGTAGAAATTATTGCGGTTATTATCTTGCTAATTGCTGTATTATAAGTCATGATAAGTGAGAATTCATGAATGAAATAAAAATTGGAATAATTGGAGTGCGTTTACAGGGAAATGATCATTTAAGAGCGCTTCACACTATAATCACAGAGAAATATTTTGAAGAAAAAATATCTATTCGATTAATGGCATTATGCGATATCGATGAAAACCTTTTGAAACAACGGCAGTCAGAATTTCCAAATATTCCTTATTTTTTTACTAATTATCTTGATTTAATCAATTGTCAAGAAGTAAACACCGTATATATAGTTACTCCAACGTTTCTTCATCATGAAATATTTCTTGCTGCAGCAAAAGCAGGAAAACATATATTTTGCGAAAAACCCCTAACAGATACCATTGAAAAAATTGATGATATGATTAGAGCGCGTGATGAAGCAGGGATTACATGTCAAGTTGGCTTGGTTTTACGTTATGAACCAACCTTTTGGTATTTAAAGAAGTTGGTAGAAGAAAAAATAGAAAAATGGGGTGCTCTTCAAAATGTTATATTTCGTGATGATCAAACAAAACCATATACGGGAACTGGAACTCATCCTTCAATATGGCGCAAAGATCCAAATTTAGCATATTATGGAACACTTTTCGAGCACTCGATTCATGATATTGATATATTAATGTGGCTATTTGGTGATATAAAAGATGTATTTGCGAAAGTAAAATTTTTTGCGAAAATTCATCCAATTGAAGATTCTGTATCAGCTTTATTTGAACTTGATAATGGTGCTTCAGTTTCTCTAAATTCAATATGGCATAATGTTGAGCATGATCAGCGACATATTGAACTTTTCTTTGAAAATGCATTTTTACAAATTTCATTCGGAAACGGTTCATCGATTTCGTATATGGAGAGTGGAGAGAAAAAAATAAAGATTAGAGACTCTAAAATGGATAAAATGTATAGAGAAGTAATGAATTTGTCTTCTCATGAAAGATTCTGGTTAGGGGGCTATGGATATGAAAATATTGCTTTTCTACAAACTCTTATAAATAATAAAGTAGCAAGTCCCAGCTTAGAAGATGCAAAAAAAGCGCATATTGTAGTAAATGCATGTTATCTCTCCTCACAAGATCAGAAAAAAATAAATATTTGAATAGAATTTGAAATTATAATAATAAAAACTTTTGATTCCAATGGGGAAGCGAAGTAAAAGAATATTATTTATGTTCATATTCATCGGTCTTATTTGTCGCACTGTCTTTATCTTATATTATTTCTTCTATATAAAAAAAGACATAAACGATATGAACGAGATCATCATGTATGGTATTCAACGTCTTTTTGAAGGCAAAAATCCATATTCTGTAGAGTATACTATCACAATTTGGGTTCCTGATCACGTTGCTTCTTGGGATATGTACTTGGGATATCCGCCCTTTTCTTTAATCATTTACGCTCCTGTTATACTTTTTCCTCAATTGACAGGTTCAATGGAACTTATCATTATTATATTCATTGAAAATGTAATTTTTGATTTGTTGATTTTCATAATCATATGGGATGACAAAGAAAAAAACCACCAAATAATCGCACTGGTTTATTGGTTACTCCCTTTGTTCTATTTCATTGAATATGCTATTTTTTTTTCATCAATTTTCTTTTTTGTAATCGCTTCGCTTTATTATATTGAAAAACCGTTTTTATCTGGTTTATTTATCACTATCGCGATTTTTTCTTATCATTTATATATTTTTATTTATCCAATTCTATTTTTATATCAATTGCGAGAATTCCGCTTAGATCTTTCACACCAAACCTTCAAAGAGAAAATAAAAATATTTCTTAAGGAAATACAATCAAAAAAGAAAGATATAGGAAAGTTTTTGGGGGGATCCGCTATTCCAAGTGTAATTTTCATTGTTTTTGTCATATGGGATTATGAAAGCTTAAAATATTGTTTATTTGATGCAAGTGTTCAACGATTTAGAATTAATTATTTCCAATATTCTTTTATAATAATTGCATTGATTAGTTGTGTCTGGATTATGTTTTTCCCAACAAAAATAAAAGCGCATCGCTATTTAAACATCAACTTGCTTATTTTTTATTTCTTTGAAGCAATTATATTAAATATTTCAATGATTGTATATATAATTCAAAACTTTAAGGCACATTATTTTTTACTAATGGTTCCTTTTGGAATAATGGTATTTATTAACCCTCCATCTATTAAGAATTCAGATATCCCTACATATTTGAAAAATAGTAAAGAGGAGGATTAAGATGAAAACAAAATTAATTTTTGGACTAGCTTCTAAAAAGGTTCATGGAATTTACTTGTTTATTGTTATCCTTATTCTAACATTGAGTTGTATAATTGCTCAGATTTTGTATCCTGTAACTTACTCAATGCTTGATTATCATGTTAGTGCTCAAGGTGGTATTAATGCCAATCCTCAAGGTCATATTTATTGGAATATAGGGATGATTATTACAGGGATTTTGCTTATTCCACATATGTTATATTTACATAGATCTTTTTCTTCAACATCACCAAAGATTTCAATAATAAGTTGTATTATCAGTATTATTGCATGCTTGAGTATCTCTCTAAT
>JAUWPK010000349.1 GCA_030611625.1 Promethearchaeum sp.
AACCACAATGGAAAAGGAACTAATATGATTATCAAAGAAATTAATAATCGATTTGGAGGAACAGGGGGAGGACATGGTTTAGCCGGAGGGATGAGAATTGAACCCGAAAAATATCCCTTACTCACGAAAGATATTGATGATATAATTAATTCAATTAATGATAATTAGATGAAAAAACACAAAAAAACATAAATTATGGATTAAATGGAATAAAAATGAAAGAAATTTTTCAAGATCGAGATTATCTACAGGATGTTAAGGGAGATATTTATCAAGTAATCGGATCAATTCATATTAAAGAAGGAATCTTTGCATTACAAAAATATAAAAAAGTCTCACCTGAAGAATCCCAAAATACTCATCAGAAATTCATTCCATCTGATGATCCGATCAGTAAAGTAAAAAATCATGAATTTAGATATTGGAAACAAAAAGGAACCAACGATCTTTTTATTAGGATATTACCAAATTACTCTTCAAAATCAGCAGTCGCTAATATTGAACAGAATGTGTATAAATCTTTTTCTACGATTTTCCAAATGCAGATGATAGTTATCCCGCGTAATCAAATATTAAAGCATTGGAAACCACAACAACGATTTAAAGAATTGTTATCTGGTTTTTCCTCCAAAAATTTCAATGAGATACAAAAACTTGACAATTTAGAAAGGGAAACAATTGAAGTGGGCATTACTTTAGAATCTTTTTTTAATATTGACATTTTAAAAATTGGAATCACAGGATCTATATTATGGAATGCCCATCACGAAAAATCTGATATCGATATTATGATTTATGGAACAGAATTTACAAAAATAATAAATAGCATAAAAAAATTATCTGCAGAGAGCAAAGGACTACGTAGATTTAAAAAAATCGAGATTCTCCCCTTTGCCGAAAAAATGGCAATTAAAACTGGGCTTCCAATGGAAGAGTGTTTTGAGTACATATATAAGAAAAATTATCTCTTTTTCTTCAATAATAGGAAAGTTTCAATTACATTTGCCCCAAATCTTCAAGAAATATTGAGATATCCATTATTTTCTCCTGAAACAATATTTAAATCAATAAAAAGCATTACAATTCAAGCCAAAATAGAATCATGTGAATTTGGGTATTACTATCCTAGTTTATATAAGATCTCATGCGAAGTAATCAAAGATGAAAAAAAATTCAGCCCACTTGATATCACTCGCTTGATTGTATATGAACATGAACTTGTAGGATATTATAAAGAGAGGGATATTGTCGAAATTCGAGGACTATTGCAAGAATGCATTAATGTTCCAAACTTCAACGATTTAAAACCGATTACAACACTCCAGATTTTAGTTGGAGGAAATGAAACATTTGGAAATGAATATATTCGATTAATAAAATAGGTGTTTTAATTTATGGAAAAATCAGTTACTGAAGATCCGAACAATCCAGGTAGTTATTATATTAAGATTAAAGTTAAAACTAATTCTAAACTGAATAGAATTTTTCAAGATGGTGATATCTTTCGTGTTGATATTAACAGTCCGCCTGTTAAAGGAAAGGCAAATAATGCAATTATAAAACTGTTCAGTAAAACAATAGGTATTCCAAAATCTAGTATTTCCATTATTAGAGGTCATACTTCCAATACAAAAATATTTCTTATTAAAGCGCCCGAAATGACAATTCAGCAAATTTTTGATAAATTTAATTTAGGAAATTAAGAGATTTTTCATAGATTTATCTTTATTGCTCATTAATTTAGCAATTTTCTTCCATGTTTTAATATGGTATTACACATTTGAGTAAATTCCACCATCAACTCATCATTAAAGATTTGGTTAAGATCTTCAACCGTCCTCAACATAGCTAAACGTGGAAAAATCTCAACATCATAAAACTTCATACAAAGTTCTAATAATCCTCCCTTGGTCGCTGCAGTGATGATGTTTTGATTAAGTTCTTTCTCATGAGAATTTTTCATTAAACGAAAGATTAAATCTATCATTTTATTAACAATGACTTGATATGTAGCATTATCAAGGGATTGAGATTTCATATATTCAAACATTCCTTCATAAAAACTGGAAAATAATCCTTCCAGAAACATTTTTGAAGCAGAACCACTAAAATTAATTTCTTTAGAGCCATTTCTGCTTATCAATCGGAATTGATTTTCCCATATTTTTGTGATTGAACGAATTGATTTCTTTTTATCATTTATTATAACTGGAATCTCCATATTTTTGAGGGAAATGGCGAAATAGGCCAAACTGGTAACAACTACTCGTGATATTAACAATGGTAAAACTTCTTTTGGCGGTATATCAATCATTTCTCCAAACCTGATGAATAATTGATAAATGCGTTCGTAATTTTTGATAGGCCAAAAAGAAGAGAACGTACAAAAATGATGCCCTTCATGATAGAGAGAAATACCATCGATTATCCTGATGTCATTTGGTAACACAGTGCATATTCGAATATCTTCACCAAGAATTTCTTGATAATAAGAACCAGGAGGGATAGGAGGAAATACTATAATATCAGGCAAAGGAAGGTTCTGTTTTCTTAGATATTGTAGATAATCTTTTAAATCCGATTTAA
The DNA here is from genome assembly GCA_030611625.1 of Promethearchaeum sp. Classification (GTDB taxonomy): domain Archaea; phylum Asgardarchaeota; class Lokiarchaeia; order Sigyniarchaeales; family Promethearchaeaceae; genus Promethearchaeum. The sequence goes on from JAUWPK010000349.1 coordinate 2,587, forward strand.
TGATATCGGGGGCAATATTTGGGGGCGGTGCAAATAAAATAATATCAGGTTGAAGGTTTTGAAGCGCTAATAAATTATTTTTAAGATACAATTTGATTCCGAATTCTTTCTCTAGCTTATTTCTGGTATTAACATCATGCTCTGCTGTAGTTGCATTTATATGAGTGCTTATGTTTTCTTGCCCAACAAATTCTCTAATACCTGGAAACAAAGATTGCATTAGATTTCCAAACCCAATAATTGTAATTTTGGTTGTTGGATAGTGTATAGTCGTAAAATCGATATTATTGTATGATAAGATAGCGTGTTGAAAGTTTTGACCATATTTTTTCCCAAATTTCGTTAATGCATGAATAACTGCTGTTTTTCCATCTTGACCACATTCTTTTTGCAGTTCATTGAATAATGCATAATAAAGGTGTGCAGTATGATATTCCCAAGATTTTATTCTCGATTTTCCGAGTTGAGCTTTTTTTTTGTCAATAGATTTTTGAACTGCAGGAGTAAGGGCAACGTTACAGTATTCAAACTCGCAAAATTTAGCTCCAAAAGAGAGAGTAGAATGAATTTTCAATGTTAAATCTGGATTAAATCCTTTTACAAGAGCTTCATCTATCTCAGTACAGTATAACTTTCCAAATTCTAAAATATTTTCTTGTT
>JAUWPK010000096.1 GCA_030611625.1 Promethearchaeum sp.
GGTCGGTATCGATGTGGTTAGAATCACTGAAGAATTCACATCGCAAACTTGTTCGCATTGTGGGATTGTTAAAAAATCCAATCGGAAACATCGGGGATTATACGTGTGTTCTGAATGTGGATTGGTTCTCAATGCTGATGTAAATGCAAGTAAAAACATATTATAAAAAGGAATCCCTAAGTCCATCTGGATAGGGGATAGAGGGCGATTGGGCCGTCCAATAGTGTTAAAGATCTCGTAAAAAAGATCGTTAACCTATGAATCCCCTTCCTTCAGGAAGGGGTAGTTCAATAATTATCTTTAAAATCTCAAATATAGTTTTTTAAATCAAATCTTTTTTTGTGAATCATCAAACTTTTTTAAAAACTCAACCAATTTATCTAAAGATCGCCGTCTATGTGAAATATGGTTTTTTTCCTCTAATTTTAATTCAGCAAATGTTATTCCGGGTGTTTCGTCTGATATAAAGATAGGATCAAAACCAAACCCAGAATTACCACGGGCTTCAATAGATACTTTCCCATAATTGATACCCTTAAATAAATGCACATTTTCATCTTCATCTAAATAAGCAATAACACTTTCAAAATGAGCTTTCCGATTTGTAGAATTACCTAAAATCTTTAATATTCCATCATATCCAACAGTTTTCATTACATATGAACTGTATACTCCTGGAAACCCGTTACATACATCATCAACAAAAAAACCAGCATCTTCAATAAAATAAGGGATTTTTACAAGATTTTTTACGCTATTTACTTTAAATAATGCAACTTCTTCTAAAGAATCGGCTTGGGTTTCTAATAACTCCACATTTGATTGTAGTACTTCAAAATTTGGAAAATTTTTTCGAATAACATCCTTAACCTCTTTATATTTATGAAGATTCCCAGTTACGAATCGAAGAGTCTTTATCATAATCAATATTAAATATTTCTCCCGCACCTTATTAAAATTTATAACCTTAAAAATAATTATCTAAATGTAGAGTTAAAGAAAATGTCGTATGTTTATATGAAAGCTCTTGAGAACAAAGCTACAAGATATGATAGGGGTATTAAGCTCCTAACTCTGGGAAATTTACCAAGGATAAAAAAACTGATTGTTGAAAAATACCTCGTTTCTTCAGAACATATTTTAGATATCGGAATGGGAACAGGGACTTTTGCTGTCCTTGCAGCACTAAGAAAAAAAGTAAATGTAATTGGTATTGATAAATCAGAAAAAATGCTTGCTATAGCAAAGCATCATATAAATGAAGCAAAAGTTCAGGAATTTGTGCATCCAATGCTCTTACCTGTAGTGGAAATGGATACTGAATTTTTAGATGAAACCTTTGATAAAGTAATTGCAATTCTTTCCTTAAGCGAGATGTATCAAAATGAGCAAGATTTCTGTTTTAAACAAATCTATCGGGTCTTAAAACCTAACGGACAATTCATAATTGTTGATGAAACTATTCCAAGAAAATGGTGGAAAAAAATCCTTTATTTTACGATCAGATTACCATTAGCATTTATTACATTTCTCGTTACTAACCTTTCGACCAAATCTTTGAAAAATATTAATAATCGGCTTTTAGAAAACAATTTTATACTCTTAGAAGAAAAGAAATATCTAATTGATTCTTTAAGTTTAATACGAGCAAAAAAATAGAGTAAATGTTAAATTTATTCCAAATCAAACTAAATTCAAGTGAAATAATATGGTTCTTGTTGCAGGAATACAGATTGCTCCAATTCTTTTTAACAGCAAAAAAACATGGGAGAAATTAGCAGATTATATCAGAGAAGCTCATGATAAAGGTGCAGAATTGGTCACATGGGGAGAGACTTTGATACCAGGATATCCATTTTGGCTAAGTCCAACAGGTGGAGCATCATGGGATAATGCAGATCAGAAAAAAACGTATAGCTCTTACTGGCGAGAAGCCTTAGATTTCCAAAATAGTGATATCCTTTTAAAAATGAAGAATTTAGCAAGTGAGCTAAAAATTATGATGATGGGAGGAGTAGCTGAAAAAAGCAGTGGTTCTACTTATTGCACCTTAATTTCTATTAATGGAAAGGGAGAATTAATTAATCGACATCGGAAAATTAAACCAACTTATGAAGAAAGGCTTATCTGGGCTGATGGTGACGGAATCGGATTAAAAACAGTCCCATTCAATGGTTATAAGATAGGTGGATTGAACTGTTGGGAGAATTGGATTCCTTATACTCGAGCTGCTCTTCATAAACAAAATGAATTACTTCATGTAGCTGTTTGGCCTGGTAGTGATGGGATTACCAGAAATATTACCAAATTTATTGCATTAGAAGGTCGTTATTGGGTGATTTCTGTTTCAGGTTTATTGAGAACTGAAGATATAATAAATATTTCTGAGGATGATTTTCCAGTTAAAAAATTACTTAATTTAGAAGAAAAAAAAGGGAAATTTTGGCAAAATGGAGGAACAATAATTGCGGATCCTAAAGGTAAATTTGTAAATGAACCGTTAATAGAGAAAGAAGGAATAGTTTATGCTGATATCGACTTCATGAAAGCAATTGAAGAAAGGCAAAACTTTGATTATAGTGGACATTATTCTCGTTTTGATATTTTTAACAATCCACTGAAAGAAGAATAATACATGTGAAAAATCAATGAATTTAATAAATATCCTAAAATTATGTGGAGGATTCTTGTTTAGATGGGTAGGGTTTCCAGTTGAGCCGAAATTACTAAAAATTGGGCAACCAGATGAAAATAGCCCAGTTTTATTAACTTCAAATTTTAATCTTACAGTGCATCGAGTCATTAAAGCTCTGAAAAATATTGATTGCTGGCTTTTGATTGCACCTTCAAATGGAATTAATGTTTGGTGTGGTGCTTGTGGAGATGATTTTTTAACAAGTTCAGTGCTTTCAATTTTAAAAACTTCAGATATAGGGAATAAAGTAAATCATCGAAGATTGATACTCCCACAGTTAAGCGCTTGTGGATTGGATCCTGTAGAAATCAAAGAAAAAACAGGTTGGAATGTTAAGTTTGGTCCAGTTTATGCAAAAGATATTCCAGAATATTTAAAAAACAATTATGAAAAAACTAAATCCCAGCGTGAAGTATCTTTTCCAATTCCGGCTCGCTTAGAAATGGCGTCCATGTATTTTTCAATGCTTACAATTATATTATCAATTATTTATGGATTTTGTGCAATTTTTATAGATAGATTAGATTGGTTCGTGTATTTAGACATGATTTGCTTATGTGCACTCATGAATTACGGCGCGTTGTTTAGTGTTCCTTATATTAAACTGAAAACTGGGCGAAGAAAAATAATTGTATTTGAAGGTTTAATTATCGGTTTAATTTTATTATTTTACTTCTTCATTTGGTCGGATGTCTTTGTTTTAATTTGGAATTTAGTTCTTTCTCTATTATTCGCTTTGATATTAAGTGAGGACCTTCACGGTCTCACCCCAATTTATAAAAGTGAATTGGGAAATGCTAACTGGGATAAAGGGAAAAAAACCATGAATTTCATAATTGCAGAATACAAACTGAATCCATATGGCAAGATTTCCATAAATCGTGAAAATTGCATTGGATGTGGAGTTTGTATAGATGTTTGCCCGCGTAATGTCTATGAAATGAATGAATTTGAAAAAAAAGTGGATTTAATGCATCCTGAAAAATGTATCAATTGTAATGCCTGTGTTCATCGCTGTCTGACAAAATGTCTAACAATCTTACCCGATTAATTGATCTTTTTCTTGATTTAACATCGATTTTTTCACTTAATTTCTTTTTAGACCAAAATTTTGATAAAATGATTGCCATCCTTTCATTAAGTGAAATGTATAATAATAAGCAAGATTTCTGCTATAAATCGATACACAATGGTTTAAAACACGAATAAAAAGATTTATATATACAAAAATGTATATTTATAGTATGAAATGTGCTAGAAAAAATGAAGTAATATTATTTTTAAGATAAAATGAAAGAACATCTGATTAAAAATGAAAACAATTGAACATAATGATAAATTCTTCAGTGTTGATAATATATCGAAATCTTATGGCAATTTTCTTGCGGTAGATGATGTTTCCTTTGAGATAAAGAAAGGAGAAATATTTGGATTATTAGGACCAAATGGCGCAGGTAAAACTACAGTTATTAAATCCATTCTCGCTGAAATTCAGATAGAAAATGGTAATATTTCTTTATTAGGATTAGATGCACTTAAAAATCAAATTGAATTTAAATCGCTAATTGGTTATGTTTCTGAAGATTCTTTTTTGTATGAATCAATGACTCCAGAAAAACTCTTTAATTTCATTCTATCTATTCGACAAACGAACGATAATAAAAAAATAACAAAAAGATTACAAGAATATCTTTCAATTCTTGATTTAACACAGTATTATAAAAAACCAATTGTTGCTTTGTCTAAAGGAACTAATAGAAAAATTGAAATTATCGCAGCATTATTACATAACCCAAAATTAATTATTATGGATGAACCGTATAATGGAATTGACCCTGTATCGATTGCAACTTTAAATAAGATATTGAGAATGCATGTTAATCAAGGGGCTTCAATTTTATTTTCAACTCATATCTTAGAAGTGATTGAAAAAATTTGCGATCGAATATGTATACTAGATCGTGGAAAAACTTTGTTTACAGGAACAATCAATGAATTATCACCAGAAGGAAACGAAACTGACTTTGAAAAATTATTCTTACAATTAATGAAACATGATGAAAATTTAGCAATATCATTAAAAAATCTACAAGAAGCAATCAAATAATCGTTTTAAATAAAAATAGGGAAGAATTATTGTGAATAATCGTCAATTATTTCAAATATCGAAATATGTTGTGAATGAGGGATTTCTATTAAGTTCGAAGGTTATAAATAACCCAGAGGATATTAATAAAAAGTTAGAAAAAAATCCTAATTATCTCAAATATCAAAAGTTATTATTTAAGATTTTTCAAGGAATAGGGCTTTTATTATTAATCCTTTATCCAATCAAGATCTTTAACGAAATTGAAAGTGCTAGTGCTTCTTCAATAAATAAATCATGGATTATATTCAGTGGAAGTCTTCATTATTCCTTTTTCTTCATTTTCCAAATGATATTTGTAGTAACTTTAGGTCTTTATTATTCAAACAAAATAATTTCAAAAGATCTTATTAGATTACTCAATTCCCTTCCCCTTTCGCAAAAGGAGATGAGTAAAATTATTTATTTTTCAGTCATCCGTATTTTCGATCTCCAATTTCTGATAGTAATAATAGGATTACCCTTTGGATTTCTATTTATAGGAGCAAATAATATTTTGTTTGTTTTCTTCTCTTTTATCGTTTCAGTAATTCATTGTTTCTTTTATTTGTCAATTTTTATAATAATCTGTGAGAAAACAAATATGTTTATTGATTCCCATAAACGTTATAATAGAATTATATTAAATCTATTACTTATTTATAGTAGTGTCCTTATTTTTCCTAGTTTGAGATTATTTCCAATCAGCCTTTCTTCAAACTATCCTTTTTCATTCTCAAGCCTTGAATTAGCAACAAATTTTTTTTATTTGATACCATTTCCATTGAATTCAAGTTCAATTCTCATTGGAATTCAAATGAGTGATTTCTCTAAATTAAATCTAATTTTTGCAATTTTGGGGTTAATACTGTTAATTCTTATTTCTTTAAAGTTATTTAAGTATTCTTTAAATTTAATACAAAAAAACATCTTTTCGGATAACATAAATAAAAATGAAGAAAAAAAATGTGAATTTTATGAAATTGAAATAAAAAATCCTGCAATATTTAAGGTTTATCAATCAGAAGAAAAATTCTTTTTAAAAAAGAAGCATGCACAAACATATATTGTATTTTGTTTAAACCTATTCGGTTCAGTTCTATTGTCTATTATTTTTTTTATATCCAATATTAACTCAATAGAATATGGCATTTTCTTTGCAATAATCGCGGTCTTTTCATCTTTATTCTTTGGTGGATTTTTATTAATTTATGGTTTATTTAATAAATCAAATTACAGAAATTTGTATATTTCCTTGCCAATTCAGAATTCCAAAAGATTAAAGGCCAAAATCAAGGTATTTCTTAAAAATATAACACTTATTATCATATTTCCCATTCTTTTCAACGTAATCAATTTTAAGAATAATGTAGAATCTCTCTTGTTGATGTGTATGTTTTTTCCATTTGTAATTGAATTACTAATCACCCTAATTATCATAAAAATATGGTTATTTGGAAAAAATCATAAATTATCATTAATAGAAGAAGAAATCAATCACAGTGAAAGATTATTGAAATGGGGCACTATAATTCTAATTACCTGTTTATTTTATTATATTTCAATACAACTTTTTAATATAGTATATGATTTTTCTGAATTAGGGCTTGCTTTTGGGATCTTTTGTTTTATTGATATTTTTCTTTTTTTCTTTTTAAAGAAAATACTTAGAAATATTGATTAAAAGTTTATAGGGTTTTTGCAGATTTTATCCTAAATGGTAAAAGGGTTGACTGGAATACCGTCAAGATGAAAAAGGTTAGGGAACATTGAAATAACTCTTTGAATTAACTCTGTATAACCCATTGAAGCAGCAACGATTTAAAAAAATGGTGCGAGAAGCTTTTTCTACATCGGATTTTGTGGCAAAATCGGGGTGTCTATCCATTTCCCGGATTGAATAACAATATTCCTTCTCATTTTTATGCAATTGTAGAAGTTCAATCAATTCTTGGACATTATTTTTGATCATTCGATAGACATTGATTAGCACGGTATTAATATCCATGAGAATCGTATTGGAGGGGAGTAAATAGAAGAATAGTGCCCCCCCACCTACAAAGGGTTCTATATAATTCTCAAAGGAGGTAGGAAGATAGGGATCAATTTGATTAATTAATTGACGCTTTCCTCCAGCCCATTTCAGAAATGGATGGGGAACATCCGCAATCTTCATTTTAGTGCGATTTTATTTACGAATTGATGCAAGATCCAGAGAATTATTCATTACCTTGGGTATATTAGGAATGCAAAGTTTAGGAATTCCAAGATTACCATCACACAAAACTTAACTCTGCTTATAGAAGTAATTTCATCATTTTTTCACGATAATCTAAAAATCGCTCTTGCCCCAAAAGAGTAATTTTCAAGGTTGTTCGAGGTTTTTTAAGCACAATTTCCTTTGAAACATCAATAAATCCTGCTTGCTCCAATTTGCTAACATGCGAAGAGAGGTTTCCCCATGTAAGATCTAAATTATGTTTAAGGAATACCATGTCTACGCCTTCCACAACATATAATTGAGCGAGAATCAACAACCGTGTGGGATCATGGATAATTTTATCAAATGATGGATTAGAAATCACTTTTGATGTTGTAGATGAAGTGGATCTCTGTCTTTGATTTAATTTCGTTACTTTCTTGCTTTTAGTTTTTTTCTGTTGTTTCTGTTGTTTCTTTGTTTTCTCATCCATTTTGGGTGTTTTCTCCCTCTATAATATCCCTTTTGGGATGAGTTATCAAAAATCGTCTGAAGTGAATTAAACCACGAATTAACCAAAAACTACCCAATACAATGAAGTAGAAGAAAGGATAATCTTGAAGTTTTGTTGTATTGAAAGGGATAAAAGCTAGAACAATCCCCACCACTTCAGCAAAAAGATAATTCCATAAAAACATTCTTCTTCCCGTTCTACAGACAATATCGATGCAGTATCCTAATAAAAAACTACTGTAGAAAATAGGCATCCATTTCCATAATGGTCGTCCGTATAAGACTTCCAGAACTGTTGTTCCTCCAAAACCGCCCTCAATAAGATACATTAGCAAAATTTTAAGCATTAGACTGCACAAAATCACGAAAACAATCTTAAAATATGTTTTTGAGGAAGTGAAAGGTAATTTGAGTTTGATATACCCAACCCGGTGATACACATATTTTCTTCGAATTAAATCTGAAAACAACGACCCAATTATTATAGTAAATATAGTTAAACCCGGGAGGAAGGGAATTAGGATCGCATTGATGAAGTTGAGGGCTATCACTAAATGAAAAATGCCTATATTTAATTCCGTCACGCCATCAGGGTTCGATAAATTGTAAGACTGATGTTTTATTTTTTTTATATTGGGAAGTTCAATCATTAATGCTCACCATTTGAATGAAGTAAAACTGAATATATAAACTTTGCGACGCAAAGTTCTTTGCGAAAGAAATTTTTCTACAACATAACCTACAATGTAATTTCTTTCTGAAAATCAACAATATCTGCCTAAATCGGTTTAACTAAGGAATTTAACGTTTAGACCCCCCAAAAATTTTAAAAAGTGAAATTTCGTAAAGTTTTTACGAATTTTTAGCCCGAACTATCTAATAGTTAATGAATTTTATCTTAAATGGTAAAAGGGTTGACTGGAATACCGTCAAGATGAAAAAGGTTGGGGATTTAAAAAGAAATTCTTTGATAATTCATTATGGATGAATATACCTAATACAATTAGGATTATCCATTCTTTTCAAAAAAAAAGAAATAGAGACTCCCCATAACTATAAAATTCCATGGGAAAGTCGATTTGGATAAACTAAGATTTGGGATATCTTCCTACATGTATATAAATTGAGATAATTAAAAACTATAGTGGAGGAGATTTCTAAAAAGAATTTGAAGTAGATTGAAAGATATCAGGATAATATTAATGAATAAGGATGGAACATAAGAAATAGTAAACCACCGGCATCTCTATATGGGATGCTACTGATCTTCCGTTACAGATCTCCAAGTGTCCAGATTTGGATAATTTTTAAGTGACGGTTGGATAGCTGCATTTGACCCCAAATTTTTATAAATAAGAAATCATTATGTTCTTACAATAACATTAATGGTATTTGTTGCTAAAATATTTTAACTTTTTTTTATGGTTAAATTTCATCAAAGAGTTGATATATATGAAAAAAAACACCCAATTACTTTATTATCTGTTTATTGTTATCGCTGGTATCGTTGGTTTAATCTATTACATATTTGTTCCAAATTTATTTCTTCTCATTTATTCTATCATATAGATAATAATTGGATTATATTATACAAGATTTACTATCTTAGAAAAAGAATTTAAATTTGGTATGATCAATCATATTTGTTTTATTTTTTATCTTTTCTTTTTAGCTAGTGTGTACTTTATTGAATTTGGCACTATGAATTATTTTAATCCCATTTTATATGGAACACTCATCGCACTTGGGGCAATTATTGGTATTTTTATCGGGATTAAAATGATTAAAAGTTCAAGTAAAAATTAAAATATTAAATATTCGGATTTTTTTGCCGTAATTGTTTTATTGATTAAATCAAAAAAATTGATACTGAAATGAATAAACAACAAAAAAAATGGATTAAAATTAGTTTCCTTGGTGGTTTTACTGTGTTATTGACAAATTTATCTTGGAATTTCTTCATTCGCAAGGAATATCCTAAAGGAATAATAGATTCTTTTATAGCATCGATCACATTCACTTTAACTATTTGTATTTTTACGTTCTTTAAATACAGAAAAAATGAAATTATCATTTGAAAATCGTTAGAGCACACAGAGTAAAACAAAGTTGGGGACATTTACTCCATTATTAATATTAGATATTATATTTTTTAAGAAGCTCATTAAGTTTTTTCTCTTCAAGGAGGAGTTGCCTTAATTCAATTGCATCATTCTCAGCATTTTCATAAGTTCCATTTCTCGCATTTTCAATAAAAAGTGTTGTTGAATTCTCTTTCCATCTATCTAAAATTTCTTGAATATTCGTTAGAATACGTTTTAGTTTAAACCTTACAAGATTTTCCAGAATTTCTTTTTCAATTGATACTAAAGCCATACTCCATAACTAATAATAAAGAAAGCACATAAAAATTTTCATGAGATGCATTGATTTTTCTATTTAAGAGTATCTTTTTTCCCGATTTTCCGACATAAT
>JAUWPK010000143.1 GCA_030611625.1 Promethearchaeum sp.
CGTAGCTTTATCTATGATTCGATCAATCGTCTGAGAAAACCAACAAAGGATTTTACAAACTACTTAATAAATTTGTGCAAAACTAATAACATATATTCAGAACTTGAAGGACAAGATTATTGGGAGAGAGTTTTACTAAAGTTCATTGATTTCTTTGGTGAAATTCAAAAAATTCAAAATAAACCAATCAGCCCAATTACTAAAAAGAGAAGGATTAAGATACTATTCACTGGTTTGGAGAGTACAGGGAAAACCAGTTTTATTTTAACAATTAAAAGGAAATTTAGTGGATTACCTACGATTTTACCCAGTACAGAACCTATCAGCGAACCTTTGAATTTCTTAGGAACAACAATTATGAAATGGGACATTCCGGGTCAAAAAGATCTGCGGAAAGCCATATTAGAAAATTCCGAATTATATTTATTTGAATCTGACGTTATCTACTATTTTATTGACGTAATGAATCCTAGAATCGAGGAATCCATTGAATTTTTAACCAAAGTTATGGAAAAAATTCATGAGTATGAGAGTAAAATTCCTATTATCTTTATAATTACTAAAGTTGATGAAGATGTCGCTAACACAGCTGAAGTTAAAGATGCTATTGCTGAAATAAAAGATGCACACTTAAAAATCATTGGAGACCATCCCTACAAATTCTTCAATACTTCCATATTTTCGATATATTCGGTTTTAAATGCTTTTTCATATGGTTTACGAAATTTATCACCTAATAGGGAAATGATTGAACATCTCCTTTGGGGTTTTCTAGCTAAGAACGAATTTATTACCGGATTACTAGTAAACGAAAATGGTTTAGTTCTTGCTGCTCAACAGGTTAATGTCAAAGGACCAGAAGATACCTTAGATCGTAAACAAATTTTTGAAATAGCTGCACCTCAATTCGCAATACTTGCCAAGCAATTCAAGAATTTTGATGAAAAAATTAGTGATACAATAAAATATCAATTTTCAGAAAAGGATATTATAATTTTGAAGAGATTTAATGTTGAAGATTTCACATTCTTCTATATATTTTACACAAAAAAAGCCGACTCAATTAATAATTTAGAAAAAAACTTCCCAGAATTCCTCGATAGGATAAGAAATCTTCTATTGTTATTTATTAGATAGAAAAAATAGAAATTTTAATCATTTTTAGCATTATATGATAAATGGTCTTGCTTTTTTTCCTTTTCCTTTCTTTGTTCTTCTTCTTTTTCTTCTTGAGAAATTTCAGTTGGTATTTCATCTAACGCTTCTTCAGGATCTGTATTTCCTTTGATCATCGCTTTTAATTCATCTCCAATCCAAATAAGCGACATTATAAATTCAGGAACAAATTTGTGCATGAGCAAAACACACGCAACAGCAATAAATGAACTGGCTGCAGAAATTGGATAATGAACAGCTTCCCACTCAGCACCGCGCTGGTATAAATATAATTGTAAAACCATTCTAAAAATATTGACTACGTAAAATACCAATGAGGTCACAATAATTGCAATTATCTTCCGTTTCCAGATATCACTACTTGTATCAACATCCTTAGAATGTGGTATACAAAGAATAATTCCAACAAAAATAGCTATTGCATGAATTCCTGTACATAATGTTTCAAAATGAATGTCTCCGGGTTGATATCCATTGTAATCAATATGGATTATCCATGGTTCAAGAGGTTTATAGTCGTCAAAATAAACGTAGTTTTCTGCACCACTCAAGAGATTTAAAATCCAAATGGTTATTTTAGAAGAGATTTCATGCAACCAAATCCAATCGTGTGAGATCCATATTCCATATGCTATTAATGGCCCGACAGTAAATAAAATTGCTATAGCGGTCCAGTTAAAATCATATTTTTTTCCTTCATACTCAATATTTCCCATTTTATAATCAAGAAATATTTTGGTATTTTTTTAATCTTCGTGTTTTCCAATATAATCAAAAAACGTAAAATTTATCATATAATGAATTAAACTAAATAATTATTGAAATTTTATATGTTGAATTTCCATGAAAAAACCAAATGTATTCATCCGAGGAATTTACAGTACAGCTCTTACGAAATTATTTATTGATGCTGGATATCCAATAATTTTTCCATCTAAAGAGATACAAAATCGATTTAAAATCTCTTTCCGCCCAATTGATAGTTATAGTAAAGATATTTCTATTAGGGATAGGCTCGATAAACAAGGTGTAAGCATCATGTTTAAAAAGGCAGTATGGGATAAGCTAAAAGAAGATAATTTCGAAGATTTCCCTTTATGGCAAACGCATAATCCTAATCTTATAGTATACAATGCGCGATTTCAAAAAAATTCAATTTATAGGGGTTTAATAGTTAAATCTAATCGCCAAAATAATAATTCTTATATTAGATTAGTTCCAGAAGATATTAATAATAACGGTCTTGAAGAAGAAAGTGGGTATAGCACCACGATCGGTCATTATTCTCATTATATCCCGGATGCAAAGGAAGGTATATTTCAAGTCACTCATGAGGATTCTGGAGTAATTCAACCTTCTTTAGGCTCATTTTTTACGATTCCAGGAGATTTAATTGTAATTATCCCATATAATGATAGAGTTATCATTAGCAAAGAAATTATTAGTGGACGGAAGAAGAAATTTCTTTTTGATCTCGGAAAAGAGATTCAAAGATCAAAGAAATATGGATTCATATTTAGAACTGCGGCCGCTCTTGCAAGTGAAGAAGAAATTTTAGAAGAAGTTGATAGATTAGAAGAAGATTTAATTCTAACTCAAAATGTTATTACAAAATATCCTGATAAAATCGGTGAAATTTTTTCAAATTATCATTCTATTAATGTTATTTTTCCAAGTCAAGTGAAGAATAATTTTGATGATTTAAGACGTCAAATGCTCCCTACTATGGAATGTCATCATATAATAAAAGCAAATCCAATAATCAAACAATATAGAAGATATGATAAACATAAAGATGAAAAATATTCTGATGAGAAAAAAAAATTTGAAGATGAAATAAAATTTTCACCTGGCGATTTAATTTCATTTACAGAAAATTTAATGTATGGTTTAGATAAAAAAGCAAATGAAAAAATATGTGGGAATTATTTGAAGCAATATTATACTGATTTTCTAAAACCACGCAAAATCCTTAATATATTACATCAAAAATTGAATGGAAAAACAATTAGATTAACACCTGGTAGTATTCATTCTATAGATTATGAATCTGGAAGGCCTAACCTTATTATCTTGAGGCGAAAATTAAGAGAAGGGGGTATTTATGATGGCTTAAATACTCCGATTGAAAAGGGAGATTATGCTATTGGAAAATATACAATTGGTAATTGGTATTATATGTCAACTTATTATTCTGGAAAAAATGAATTAAAAGGACGATATTATAATATAAATTCACCAATAGAATTATCCCATCATGGAATCCGATATATAGATTTGGAAATAGACGTAGTAGAGAATATGTTGGGAGAAAGGAAATTAATTGACCAAGAATATCTTGAAAAAGTGTTAGAATTAAAAATAATTTCACAAGAATTATATGATAAAGCATTTGGTGTGTCTTCTAATATATTAGAAGGTCGAATTTAATAATTCATTATAGTGTTCTTTTTTAAAATATAATTCTGTTTATCTTACTTAATGGTTTTACACACAATAAGCGAAAAACTGAAATCGTTGGGTAAGAAGGATAATTCTCATTTATTTGAACTCGATAAGATTCCAGGAATAGGTAAAAAAATCCAAGAACGACTTAAAGAATTCTATTTGACAGAAGAAAATGCTTTAAATGCAATTAAGATGGGCGCTGCAGGTTGCGTTCCAGGAATTTCTTATAAACAAGCTTTGAAACACGCTTTAAAATTTTTTCAAATTCATGAAAATATTGTTAAAGAAGATATTTTAGTAACACAAGATATTAGAGACATTTATACAAATATTATTGATATTATTTCAGATTATACTCACACTAATTATTCAAAACTTAAATTACAACTATATTTTCCATTACCCTCAAGTAAACTTTCTCTTCTTAAGGAAAGACAAGATTACTTTGGAAAATCTATCGAATTTTACAAAAAATATGGTGAAATAATAGAAGAAAAGGAATTATCTTTGTTTCTTTCTAAATTAGATGATTTAAAACAAACAGAAGACATTCATGAAATTTCCAATCGAATAATAATAACAGATTCTAAACAATTTGAGTCATATCTGCGAGATGAAAGTATTGACGCTTTTTTAAAGATAGAATTTGTAGATTTAAATAAAATAACTAATCGGGATGCATTTTTCAAAGATTTTTGTGATAATTTTGATGTGGTTATCTATTGTGGAGATCGTTCAAATGAAATACCTGTGTTTGGGAATTTAATTTCTTTAAACTCCAAAGAATTTTCACCAGAATCATTAGTTCCTGAAAAAATTATTAGATTTTTCTCATTAAATAAATCTCTCATTCAATCTATGATTAAAATCATAGTTATCTTAAAAAATCTCAAAGAGAACCATCTAATCTCTAAATTTTTAAATATGATTGATTTAAAATCAATTAAAAATTTAAAGGAAAAAACAAAAATTCTTGACGATTTTGGAGATATTCTCCCCGGAATCAATGATGAATTGGATGAATTCCGAAGAGTTTCAAATGATTTCACATCATTGGTACTTGAAACTGAAAATAAAATAAACGAGAATATTAAAAAAGAGATAAGCGAAAGATCTATACAAATTCAAGGAAAGCAAATATTAGATTTAATTCGCACTGATTTAACAATTGAGAACGTTCGTAATTATATTCCTGCTGAAGTTGATGATTTAATTAATGAGAATGTCCAAAGGGGATTAGTTGATTTGCAAAAACAACTAAAATTGAAAAATCTTGATGGAGATATAACAGTATCCTTAATGCCTGAATTGATTGAATTCCCCATTCAATTAAACGAACACGAAATAGATTCATTAGAAAAAAAAATTAATTCACGATATAACACTGCAAAATATTTTGAAATGGTTCGAATAGCAAAAGTTTTGAGTAAAAATCAAGAATATTTATTAAAACTACATCAAGCTCTACTCGAATTTGATTTTTTCTATACAATCGGGCATTTTGCTTTCGATTATAATTTAACTATTCCGGTTTTAGATGAAACAAATCATGGGTTTTATGGAAAAGAAATGGTTAATTTAAACCTCCAGAAAGCTGCAATGTCAGGTGATATTGATTCAATTTCTATTACGGATATTTATAACCCTATTCCTATTACTTATCAATTGGGTGAAATTACAACTTCCTCTTTCCCACAAATTGCAAAAAATTCTTTGAATTTACTTACTGGCAGTAATTCAGGGGGGAAAACTATGTGTATAATTACGTGTAGTGAAAGTATAATTCTCGCGCAGATGGGTTTTCCATCATTAGGTCATTTTAAATTTCACCCTTTTGATGAGATTTATTTCTTTAAAAAATCAAATGGTCAATTAAGTGCAGGAGCATTTGAAACAACTCTTCTACAATTCGTTCAACTCGCTCAATCATCGAAGCTTAAGGTAGTATTTGCTGATGAATTAGAATCTATTACAGAACCTAATGCTGCTTCAAAGGTGATTTCTGGTATATTTTCGCTGTTCTTAACAAATTCAAATAATTACGGAGTTTTTGTTACCCATTTAGTAGAATTATTACAACGAGAATTTAACTCCGAGCAACGTAAGAGTATTCGCATTGATGGTATTGAGGCATCTGGTTTGGATGAAAATCTTCAATTAATTGTAGATCGCAGTCCAAAATTCAATTATGCTGCAAAATCAACACCAGAATTAATTCTGAAACGTTTAGCTCAATCAGGTACTTCAGATCAGAGGAAATTTTTCAGTTCTCTCTTACAGAAATTCTAGCATTATATCTTGGAATCTTGCTGTCATCAATTTTAACTTCATCCTATTTTAAGGGATTTTCAGCTAATATTTTTTTAGCTATATTTTATTATATATATGATGGAATTTACAATTCTAAAAGACAAAAAAAACTTGGATCATCAGAATAGGGATTATACTCGGGATTTTTTTACTTTCGATTTTTGTTTTCCTACCAAATGATCTAAAACCAGTTTTACCCTTAAATAATTTAGCCCTGGAATATGCACCAGATGAATGGTTCCAAGATCCTTCAAAAAATTATTCTTTCTCTCCAATAATAGAAACATTAACCACAAATCCACAATATCAAGACTTTGCTTATTCCCAAAATGGTTCAATTTTTCATTTCAATATGACTACAGGTGTTAAAGAAAGATTTTTCTCTGAAAATTATCTAACTTTCGAGTATCAGAAAGATAACATTCTTTGCGGGGTATTTGAAGAATCATATTATTTTTTTCAGTATGATTCCATGCTGAAAGTTAAAGAAATATCTTCTAAAGATATCTCTTATTTATTTGAGGATAATTACATTGGTCATCTTTCATTTGCTTCACCAAATTTTGAATTTTTAGGTTTTTTGTCCTCAGATAAGTTTGTAATGATTCATCAAAGTTCGGAAGAAGGTCCGTGGTCCAAAGTCTATGAAATTTCTCTTCCCAATTCATACAGTGATTCTAATATCCCCTATGAAATTAATGAAAACGGTACGGAAATCTGGGAAACCGGTAAGATTTATTATTGGGATTCTCTGAATAAGTACTTATGGAATGGTACTGCGTATTCCCTTGAAGAAAATATCATCCTGGACACGGATCCCACATTTAATAGCGAAGTTTTTTCCAAGCGTTTTTTCTATCAGAATAACTCTCTATTCCATTTAAAGATAACAGTAGACTATTATCGAACAGTGAATTGCTCGAATTTTGAAGTTAATTATGGAAATTTCAACTTTCTAGAAAGTTATGATCACTGTGGTTATCATACACGTTGTTTTTTTGCTGAAAGACAAGATCACAATATGAATGTGATTTTTGTAGGTGATAACTTTACATCCATTTTAGAACTTCCCATCTTCCCAAATTCATCTATCAATTACAGCCCTGTAAGAACCTTATATATCAATGGATATGTGGAAAATTTAGTAATGGCTCCGCACTCAGATTATATATTCCTTCTTGAAAATATTCGTGCAGCCGAGTATCTTTATGAGTCCGATTTAGGTGGAGATGGTGTGAATCAATATTTCATATATTGTTATCAGATTTCCAATTCTTCTATCACATGGTGGTGGGCGTTGGATAATGCTCCGCGGTCTATAAGTTATCTTATCATGCATAGAATCAACGACCTATTAATTATCGAAATTCCGCATTACAGTTATGATTTAGGCACTTCTTCCACTTCTGTTCTTATATTCGACATTCCAAGAATTGGAACTGGAGAAATAGAGTTAAAAGCTATATTTTCGAATAAATACATGAATCCTTGGTTTAGGATTATTAATTTTCTTTCTCTTGTTGTTTTCCTTTGTCCACTACATCCGCTACGTTTAGTTGATAAAAAAGAAGAAGTGATTCGCACCTACTAAGGATAATTGAAATAATAAGAAAAAAAATGTAATGTCATTTCTAAGTTCATTTTAAATTTCTATGGGATTAGTAAGGATCGCTTGTAGAGTTCTTATAGTTGCCAAAATATCGGAAATTTTTATCATTGCTATGGGGCTATGTATATATCGTGAGGGAACACTTATGCAACCTGAGGGAATACCTTTATGCATTGTATGCCATCGTCCAGCGTTCGTACCCCCAAATGCGGGTGTTTTGTATTGCCACTCATAACCTAATTCTTCTGCCCGTAATTTAAAGATTTCAAGAAGTGTTTCATTGTAAATAGTTCCCCTATCTGCTACAGTGAAAGCAGGTCCATGTTCTAACCTTGTAATCTGCTTATTTAAAGGGACACCAGGAACATCAGCAGCTATTGTATTTTCAAGTGCAATTGCTATATCTGGATTTAATCCGTCAACAGCAGCTGGAGCACCTCTAGCCCCGACTTCTTCACAAACCGTGAAACTATAAAGTATAGTATTTGGGATAGGTTCCATTTCATTAATTAATTTAGATACTTGAAGAGCAACATTGCAACCTGTTCGATCATCAAAAGCTCGACCTCTCATGAACCCTCCTCCGATATCAGGGTTATACTCAAATCGACCGTCCATTACTGCTCGAGATCCAACAGTTATCCCCAAATTTTTTACTTCTTCTTTATCTTTAGCTCCAATATCAATAAATAAATCCAAAAAATCGGGAGATTTATCCCTTAGTTTTGGGTCTGTAACGTGAGGTGGGTTCATCCCAATAATCCCTGAAACAAGTTTTCCATTTTTAGTCTGAACTTTAATATCAGAACCAGGATAAAGTCTTTTATCTATACCTCCAAGGGGGGAAAATCGAAGGAATCCATTATGTTCAATAAAACTAATAATAAGACCGACTTCGTCCATATGTGCATCAATCATAATTCTTAATCCATTTGAATCTGATCCTTTTTTAATCCCCAGAACATTTCCCATCTTATCAATCCAAATCTCATCGACATTTTGCTTCAATTTATTAAAAATATAATTCCTAACTTCATTTTCATGACCGCTTACTCCGATTAGGGTTGCTAAATTTCGCTGGGTATTCACAACGTTTT
>JAUWPK010000166.1 GCA_030611625.1 Promethearchaeum sp.
CACCAAAATAGATAGCGTCTGAATACGGCCCTGAAGCTTTAATTGCCATGAAATTTTTTGCGGGTGCCAACAGTTCTACTTGATCTGGACTTTTTTTAATATCTAACATTAATACATATAATATAAGGAAAAGGGGAATGAAAAATAATTCTGTATTATTTCTATTTCGCATCAGAGAGATTAAAAATAATTAAAACTAAGTGAAAACTAAGTGAAAAACTAATTGACTGTCGACTGGACATTTACGTTTGTGAAAATTAATCCGGAATTACTAAATAAACCAAAAATTGAACTCATGTGCACTTTTCGTGATGGAATCTGCCAAATGATTGCACATTCTGGGAAATTTCCAGAAGTAATTAAACAAATGGAAAATATTATGATGCTTCTAACTTATATTGCGTTTTTTCCAAATAAAGACTTTAATAAAATTAAATTAGAAATTGCAGGAAATCGATACGCAATTCACTTTTTAGATAAAAAATTTTTAAATGAAGGGTATTTAGGCATTCTCTCCGTAAGTGAGATGGATTATGTTAAAAATTTCACAGATTGGGGAGTTGAGGAGATGATGGAACAATACATTTTTGATTATTATCTTGATCTGAAAAAAAATTCTACAAATGGCATGATTCAAATAGAAGATTTTAAGAAATGGCTTCAACAAGAAATCTATGATTTTTATATGGATTGGGCGGAAGCAAAAAAAAAATTCTTCTCAAGTCCGAAAGTAATTCATAAAATATCAGATATTGAGAACAAAGCTTATGAGCATTGGTGGGATTTACAACTGATTAATGAATACGGACAGCCTCTAACAGATTTAATCTCATTTCTCGATAAGGAGTCATATATATTTCATGATGAAGAAGTAAGTTTGGCGCAAAGTTTGGAATCTATGAGTATTTCTGCTTTAAAGCTATTAATCGATCAGCAGGGTGGTTGGAACATTCGTTATATTAAAATGAGACAAAGAAATCAGATGGGATTTCAATATGTTTTTTTCGAGAAATTTGAAATTCGTGGAATTAAATATTTACTAATTATGAATAGTGCATTATTTGACATAGATAAGGGAGTTTGTCTGCAAGCATTCAGAGGGGATGAGATTGGCATATTGGAGAATATATCGAGCAAGCTACAGCAGAAGCCATTTGATGAATTCTTTATGGAAAATGGGCAAATAAAACATGAAAATAGAAAAAATGTTCAAGAAGTGATTATAAAATATTTTAGATCATCGCATTAATTCAAAAAGTCGATCACCTTATTAATATGGTCTACTCATATATAACTAGATACTACCTTCCTTTTTTCTATTTTTTCTTTCACTTCTTTTATATCATATTTCTAACTATTTAATTTTTCAATTTGTTTAGAATTATTTGGAAATTTAGAATTAATCAAGGAAAGGGTAGGATTAGAAGAAAATATATAAAATTTTGAAAGAATAAATAAAAAAGTATAGGAAAGCAAAATATTCCATCCAGAAAGCGATACTACCTCCCTCAATTTGCTATTTCTATTAACAAAACAAGCATGACTGCCCCGTAAATTCAAAGAAAGCCGGTTTGTATGCCGTTCAGTCAAAACCTTAGGGGTGAGTCTTTCTTTATTTTATTGCGATCCTTATTCTATATGTAGAGAAAGAAGCATATAAATGTTATTAAAAAAAATGGAAATTTTTATTAAATTTTGGTCCAAGTCAAAAACAAGTTGAAATTCTTATTTTAAGGAGGTTTCCATTTCTTCACATAATTGTTATATTTTTCCTCTATATTCGCAAATTCAATATTTTTTCCTTCTTTTAATGAATTTAATGCATCCAAAAGAATTTTAGTCTGTAGTAATTGAAATTCTTGGTTTTTATAATCGCCTGTGTTTAGAAATCTGTGTGCCATCTCGTTAGATTTCAATGAATCCTGGGAATTTATATTGTGTCGGTCGAGAAAATAACCTACAAACACAGTACCTAATAAAAGAAAAGGTACTATGATGAGCATAATTTCAACTTCGATCATTGGATATGCAATCTTAACTAACATAACTGCATTTATTGATGCTATAAAAAGCGAGTAGTAGCTTTGCCCCATTCTTAATCGGGATAACTGTTGCCCGAGAAATTTTGATGAGAATATGTTTTTAAATGAGAGTCTCATAAATTTCTAGTGCGATTTTTACTTTTTTAATTTATTTGATAAAATGTTGATAAACCACAGGAATTTAAAGATGAACACAAACCATATTAGTTCAATAAATGGATAGATTTTTCATTTAGTTTTTTGTATATGGACTTCCGCAATACTCACAAATTAATACATCGCCCGTTTTTGTTTTTGAATAAAGTTCCATAGGAAATTCTTCATTACAAACTGGACACTTTGGCATAGAAATAGATGATTTAATAGAAATAATGCTAATTCCCTTCTCATCAAATTTTAAGTTAGTAGATGTTAATGAGCCAGATAGTTGTTTTTGTAACATTAATAATTTGAGTAATGTTCTTAATGATTCTTCATTGGTTACCGCTGAATGTTGAGGCATTTTTTCTAGAATTTCAGAGAGAGATATTTCACTTTTATCTTCAGATTCTATAGATAAAAATTTTAGTAAAGAATAAGTTTGTTCTGCTTGTTTGAGTTTGCCATAATCGTTTATTAGACCTTTAATTTTTAATTCTATCTCAAGTGCTTCTTTATTTTGAGGGTCATAAACTAACGCTTTTTTAATGTTTTCTGATGAAGATTCAATTTTTTTTTCTTCAAAATCTTCAATTCCTTTTTTTAGGTATTTGTTAAAAAGTTTTTTTTGAATTTCATCAAAAGCTCGCTTTTCTGCCTTTTTATTAGTGTGAATTTTTAAGAAATTATCATATAGTTCATAGGCTTTTTCAAAATTATGAAGCTGGTATTCATTTTTCATCTCAATTTTTAGTAAAGAGAAATCATTTGGATTATTTTTCTTGATTTTATTAATAAATTTTTGAGAGACTAGAAAATTTTTTTGTTGTGAGTAAAGGCGAGCTAAATCGTATTGTATTTGCTCATTTTCAGGATTAATCCTCAATGCTTGTTCATAACCGATAATTGCATCATCTAATTGATTGTTTTGAAGATTTTCTTCTCCAATTCTTTGATATTTTTCAAAAAGGGATGTTCGAAGCTCTTTAATCTCGGGTTGTAATGATTTATTTACAAAATAGATTTTATCGATTATTTCCCACATGTTACTATTATCTGGGTTTAGTTGAACTATGGTTTTTGCAGTTCCATAAGATTGTTCTAATTTTTCTGTATCAAAAAATGCCTTGGCTTGAAGTTCTAGTAATTTAACATTATTTTTATGATGTTTCAAGCCTCTTTGAATAGTTTGCAGACCTTTGTCATATTGTTTAAAATGCATAATATACAAATTAGCTAAATTAACCCATCCTTCAAGGTTTTTAGAATCGGATGCTAAAACTTTTCTTATTGTCTTTAATGCTCCATTATAATCTTTTTTTTCTACTGATTGATAATATTCACGAAGTAAATTGTTAAGTTTCATAAAATAAAAATCATCGATTCTGTTCTATTATTAATTACTTTAATATATATAACTCCATCAACAAAAACATTAATAAAATAATGCAAAAAATTGACAATTATTTACCTCATTCTCGTTTATAATTCTTGTTTATAATTATTTTATAGTGGTATTTGGTAACTATAGTTTAGTGAAATAAAAATATTGTAATACTCTCAATCATGAAAATTTACAACGATAGGTCCATTATATCATAACTGGTTATTTATAACATTAATTCAAGATATGGAATAAAAAAAATTAAAAAAATGAAAGAAGAATAGATGTTAATTAAAAAATATTTAATTCTTCTTCTTTAATAAGATTGAAATTAGCCCTACGACAGCTAAAACCCCTAAACCTGAAGCTAATCCTGTAAATAAATTAGGATTTAATCCCAAAATTGGATCTATTACTTCACATTCTTCACATTCTTCACATTCTTGGCATTCAGGAAATCCGACATCCAAAGAAACTTCATAATTTACAATATAATTATACCAAGTAACAGTTCCTGAAATAGATTCATTCATTCCATCAGCATTATCCCAAGTAAAATCAGCCAAACCATTGGAATCAGATAATACTGAATGACTTACACCTTTATACTCGAAAGTACAATCAGCATTCTGAACAGGGTTCCCATATATATCAAAAATAAAGAATGTAGCATCTAATGTACCATTTAGATATGATAAACCTGCCAGATTTACATTTAGATCCTCGGGATATACTATAACTTCTTTAATTACTACAAATATTATCGGTATATAGTAATAAACCGGCACCGGCACAAAGAATATCCAGAAGAATATCGGAAACACGAAAATATTCACTATTACGTTGATAAACCATTGAAATTTAAAGATAAAAACAAACCATATTATTTCAATAAATATATGTATAATGTAGATATCTATCCAAATCCAGTGAATTATCCACCAGAACCATACAATTACAATTTCGAGGAAGTAAAATTCGATTTTTAATGACCATAATATATAGGTTAATATAAAGAGAAGTGGCAATGCAAAAGAAAATATTTCTATAACATAACCCCAAATCCAAAATGTAATTATTTGAGTTAATGGATCTAACCAGTCTATCAAAGTAACTGCTAAATCAATAGTTGGTGTTATGTAGACAATCGAGATTAATAAACTGCTGATTAAAATTTCTAGAGTTAAACCTGCCAACCGAATATAGATAATTGTAAGTCCTTTTGTATCAGCGCCACCACCTGCAAAATGCGTTACATTAGCATTATCTGCGCCTAGAAATAGTAATAATAAATCTTCAGTAGAGCCATCATTTTCATGAAGTATAGTCGTACCCATAAATGTTTCGACAGTTCCATCAGGGTGTATATGAACAAGAAAATCCTCTAATCCCCCTCCTCGTTTGAAATAAACATCTCCAGCAGCAGTCCAATTTAAGAAAACTGCCCCAGAAAAATGTGTAAGAGCTTCGGGACTCCCATCATTAATTATGATTTCTCGTGTTTCTTCAGGATCTTCGACGTATTCACGGTAATTCAATGAATAAAAATCATCCGTTTCTATATTTCGGCCAACGCTAATCATTTGAACTTCATTATTTATATGTAAAGCCATATCTCCATTATCACCTGCCGGTTCAAGATCCTCAAACACCAAATCCGTGTTATTAATACTGGCTCTGTTTGTGGTTTCATTTTCGAGGAATAGAGTGCCAGTATCATCTTGTAATATTGTAGATGTTGTAGGATCTGTTCCATCACTATTACTATCAGTAAATAAGACTTGATTATCTGTCATATCATTATGTATCGAATCAACCGTAGCTAATTTTGACTCATTATCATATTCAGCGATTGCTTGAAAATGACCTGGTGCAATTTCGCTTGTTGTTACAGAGTCTATTGCAGGATTATCAACTGCAGAATTAGGTGTTGATGCAGAAACAAAACAAGTATTGACAAATAATGCGCAAATTACGATAGATACAATTGATATTGCATAAAATTTTGTTTTCATTTAATTATCACCAAAGTTTTGTTATATGTAAAAAAAAAAAAGTTCCATTTAACGTTTTGATCACAGAAATTTAAATCTTTATACAATCCTATTTTTTATTTTCAAAGGATTCAATTAATGATGTGAATTTAATATAAATAATTATGGTGGAAATACCAGAAAATTCTGAGCCAGAAGACCATGGTTCTGTAACAACAAAAAATAAATCCAATTTATCCTACGGTCCTTTGAGTTTCAATGAAATCCTTGGAACTTTTCGAATTAAACTAATCCACATCTATTTTCCTCTTTTAATTTGTATTATCGCTGCCACGTTTTTATCATGGTTAACTTATTATAAAGCCGGAATAGAGATTAACGTCGCCCCATTCCCTGATGAAGCAAATGTTGGAGAGATTATATTAAATGGATTGATCCCGGTTTTAATTAGTGCAGCTTTTATTGTAATAATTTGGTTGCTTGTTAAACGATTTGGGTTAATTGTTTTTAAAATAATTATGGGGGTTTTGGTGTTATTTTACTCCTGGTACGGCTTTACTTTCTTCGTTTATGTATTCTATATTATATTTTATGAATCAATGATTGCCATCAATGAAGGATTTTTCATTGTTCTTCTTGATATTTTATTTTACGGGTCGGCAATATTCTATTTAATCATAGGATTCTTCTTTTTTAGAAATAAACTAACTGTGAATCAAAAAAATCTATTAGTTCTATCTTATGGTATTTTTATCGGGGCAATAATAGGAGTTTCCTTACCATTGTGGTCAATCTTTTCATTAGCGATTTGTTTTTCAATATATGATTTAATTATAGTTTTTAAAGGACCATTGGGCAAAATTTGGGAATTATTTCAAGAAAATCAGCAAAAAGCACAAGAAGACATACAAAAGAGAATTGAATCAGGTGAATTTTCTGAAGAGGAGTCAAATGAATTATCAGAGAAATTTTTATTACAAAATGCAGAACCAAATGATGAAGATCTCAAAAAATTCGTAAAAGATCTTAAAATTGAAATAGGATCTGGAGATCTTATTTTCTATTCTGCTTTGGTGGCAGTTGTGTTTATTACAACCACGAACTGGCTTACAACATTATTAGTTATTATTGGTGTCTTATCTGGAGCGGGTATGACGATTTATTTTCT
Source organism: Promethearchaeum sp. (assembly GCA_030611625.1). Classification (GTDB taxonomy): domain Archaea; phylum Asgardarchaeota; class Lokiarchaeia; order Sigyniarchaeales; family Promethearchaeaceae; genus Promethearchaeum. The sequence goes on from JAUWPK010000166.1 coordinate 6,727, forward strand.
ACTAAAAAAGAAGCGCGTTCTTCCAGCTTTACCCTTCAGTATGTTTTTTGGGATTTTCATGTTTTTCCTCGGGCAATTAATTGAGTACTTGATAGCAATTGGTATTTTTTAAAATAAAAAAAGGGGGATTACAACATCTTTTCTTTTTTCTTTTATGATTATTCTTTAGATTGAGTGAAAATCAGAAATTCATTAGATTTCATAGATCTATTTAAACGGGATTCATTTAATTTTTCATTTTTCCCATTTAAATCAACTTGGAAGATAGGTGTGGTATAATCCAAATATTTTCTAAGATCGGGAATATTAATTTGATGAGAATTCCTCCAATCCTTGTTATATATTAGAAAAATTTGTTCTCTTTTATCAATGCTACATTTTTTTAAAAGAAGCACTCCCAAATCTGGATATTGATAATGAATTATTTCTCCATCTTCATTGAGACATTTAAATTTCTGTTTAAATTTATTGACGGCTAGAATAAAATCTGAAATATCGAATCTAGGTTCTTCAAAATCTGATGGTGATGAGTTAACAACATTAATTCTGGTTTTAAAACCAAATTCATACCCGATCGGCATTATAAGCCCTGCAGAGAAAAATGAAGCGAAGAAAAATTTAAATTCTTGAATATCTTCCCTACCATCAGTTTCAAAAGCAACTCTTTTTGTGTCATGATTTTCAGGAAAACTTATCGAAGGGGCGAATTTCCTGTAATTATTATATTGTTCAAGGAGCCATGGAGAAGTATAATTCCACCATTTGGAACTACTTGCAATATAATCAAAATTAGCATCTGAAAGGGCATCATATTGCTCTAATGTAGCACCAAGGGTTTCTGCATAAAAAATTGCGTTTGGGTTTTTATTTTTTACATAAGATATCAATTCTTTCCAAATATTACTTGAGACTTGATAAGCCGCATCAACTCTAAAACCATCGATACCAAGAATATCATAGAAATCAAATAATTTTTTCCAGTAATCTAAAATTGAATCAACATCAGGAGAATCATAATCAATTTCTGCTAAATCGCCCCATATTTGAATTTCATTTGCATTTTCAGGATTTATTGCGTAAGGATTAGCAATTTGCCA
>JAUWPK010000355.1 GCA_030611625.1 Promethearchaeum sp.
GTAAACATTTTTTTGTTTTGGAGCGTAAATTTTTAGCAATTTGACTAATGTCTTCAATATCTCCAAAGAAATTGGGGCTTTGAATTAAAACTCCTCCAATTTCATCGGTTAATTTATCATCAAGCTCATCTAAAGGAATTAATTCTGTTTCAATGCTTCGACCCCAGCAATAAGTCTCAACGGTTTCTATATATTCGGGATGAATTCCCTCAATAAGCAGTATCTTTTTCTTTTTAGTGACAAAAAATGCCATTGTTGCAGCTTCTGCCAACGCAGATGCACAATCATACATGCTAGCATTAGTAACATCCATTTCAGTTATTCTTGATATTGCTGACTGGTATTCATATATGCTTTGGAGCATTCCTTGGCTTATCTCTGCTTGATACGGTGTATAAGCAGTAAAAAATTGACTTTGACTAATAATAGAGTCAACTAACGATGGAATATAGTGATAATAGGAACCTGCCCCCAAAAAAGAAGTTTGATAAATATGATTTTTTTCAGAGAGTTGAGTCAAATTTTTAAGAAGGTCTGATTCTGGTAAACCCTCGGGAAGATTTAGATGTTTTATTTTCAAATTATTTGGAACATCTGCATATAAATCATCTAATTTCTCCACTCCGATTATTTCTAACATAATTCTAATAGTTTCAAGATCATGTGGAACGTAATCCATATTTTTTGCCTCTTAATACAATTAAGGTATATAATAATGAACGTAAATGAAAAAAAAAATAAATTTTGGATATTTTATAAGGTTGCTTGATAAGCAGCTACATCCAATAATGAATCTGCTTCAGAAGGATTACTCATTTTAATTTTAAAAATCCATCCCTCTCCGTACGGACTAGAGTTTACCTTTTCCGGTTCATCTTCCAAATTTTCATTAACTGCAGTTACTTCTCCAGAAACTGGCATAACTACCTCTCCTACTGCTTTCGATGATTCAACATTTGCTGCAACAGCTCCTTTTTCTAATACTCCAGTATCAGGTAATTCTACAAAAACGATTTCGCCTAATTGATCCTGGGCATGGTCACTAATACCTACGGTGGCTATGTCGCCTTCGATTTTAACCCATTCATGAGTAGCTTGATATTTTAAATCAGTTGGAAATTCCATAATTTTCACTTTTTATTTTTTATTTATAAAAAAAATTGGTAACGTTTTGAATAATAATAATTTTAATTTTAATTTTTCTTTTTAATTTTTCTTCCCTCGAGTGTAAAAGGGTGTTTTAACAATTACTGCTCGTTTTTTCTTACCTCGGATTAACACATCAAGCTCTGATCCTATTGCTTTATATTCAGAATTAATTAAAGCTAAACCAACAGTTTTATTTAAAGTTGGAGCAAATGTTCCAGATGTAATATGACCGATATCTTTCCCTCCGAGTGAAATAATACGATAGCCTGCTCGAAGAATACCTTTATCAAGTAAATTTAACCCGACACTGACTTTGTATGGACCTTCACTTTTTTGCTTAAGTAGAATTTCTTGACCAATGAATTTGATTCCTTCCTTTTCCTTAACAACCCAACCTAAATTGGCTTCAATTGTTGTAATTTCGTTATTTATATCATTTCCATACAAAGCATAACAACATTCCAAACGTAAAGAATCTCGAGCTCCAAGACCTATTGGTTTTGCTCCAGTATCCAAGAAAATTTGATATACTTTAGTTGCATATTTATTTTTACATGATATTTCGAATGAAGCCAAAGAATCTGACCAATCATCTTCTCCCGAATAACCCGTTCGCGAACAAAAAATTGGTATTTTTTCTGAATTAACTATTAAATTTGTATAACACCATCTAAACCGTTTAATTTGTGAAAGATCTGTGTCGGTTATTGGATTTAATAATTTTAGAGTTTCAGGACCTTGAAAGGCAAATCTTGTTCGTTCTAATGAAAGATCTGTTATATTAACCTTATAATCGCCTATGTGTTCTTTTAACCAATTGAAATCCTTTCCATCTGTTTCCAAGGTTTGAGCATTAGCAATAATTCTAACTTTTTCAGCAGATTCTCGATAAATATAGAGATCGTCAACTACTGTTCCATTTGGATAGCACATATGTTGATATTGGGCTGCAAAATCTCCAATTCCAACGCTATTGGTCATCATATGTTTAAGAAATGGTATACAGTCAGGACCCTCGAGCATAAATTCTGTCATATGGCTAATATCGAAAATTCCCGCATGTTCCCGTGTCCATGTATGATCTTCAATAACTCCTTCGAATTTAACGGGCATATACCAATCTTCAAAATTTACCATCTTAGCACCTAATTTCTCGTGCATTTTGCTTAAAGTCGTTTTCCGTATGTTGGTTTCTGTCATTGCAATAACTATCCTTAATTAAATTAGTTAGGTATCCAAATTAAAATTGTCCATTCAAAATTTAATGATAGTTCCATATGTTTCGCTAAAGCAAATTTGTTCAATTGGCTTTCGAATCTGTTCACGAGGAGTATAACTTGAATAACCAATCGGTGTTAAAGCTATTACTCTTACTTTTTCTGGAATTGATAAAACTACTTTAATTTTATCCTCATTAAAAAGTCCAACCCAACAAGTTCCCAATCCCTCATTTGTGGCCGCTAAAACAATATGTTCCATGCAAATTGCTGCATCGACCGTAAAATACTCTAAACCATTCACATTTTTTCCAGATCTATTTGGTGCAATACACACGACAATTAACATAGGTACGTTTTCAATCCATTTTTGGTTCCCTGCATCAGCAATTTCTTTAATTATAGTTTTGTTCTTTACAATTATATATCGAGCACCTTGCTTATTTGACCATGTTGGAGCGAGTCTGGCAGCTTCGATAATTCTTTCAAGAATTTCATCTTCTACAATATCTTCTTTAAATTTTCTATGGCTTCTTCTATTCTTAATTACATCAGTAAAATCCATATAAATAGATAGGAGTTCTGTTAATTTAAATTTAAAAATGTATATTAATAAGTAAAAAAAAATGGATAGAAAAAAATGAAAATAAATTACTGCCCATCTTATATCAGTGGGCGTCTTCATATTAGAAATTTATTTACTCTTATTTCTTCTTTTTCTCTTCTTTCTTCAATTTTCTAAGTTTTTTCCTCTCTTCCTTTTTCTCTTCAGCTTTTGTCTTCCCACTTTCAAGACCA
>JAUWPK010000086.1 GCA_030611625.1 Promethearchaeum sp.
AAAACGGATTAAAGTCCATTTTTACGTATCTGGTCAAATCTTCAACGAATGTCCTTTTATAGTGGGCACGGATTTCCAAGAATTTGAGAAGGGTGTAAAAATTAGGATGATTAAAGACGGGGAAATTTCTGTTGTAAAAAATGATTTAAAAAAAAAAGGTGTCCGTTCCTTCGCCCAAGATCCTGATTTATCATTAATTGCACTCAGTAAGGAATTAAAAGATGAAAATGATAGCAACGAAATTTATATTGTGACAGATGATTTCAAATTAAATCAAAACGTCGATGTTATAGGATATCGGGTAAAATGCTTATCTTTACCAGCATTTTTGCAATTTTTAGGGCAAAATTTGCAGGGAAAGCAAAAAACTTATTGGAAGGTAGCCCGGAAGAAGGTTTTAAAACTTAATTTAGATTATATGATGAGTAGATCAACAATTTACAACCCTCAAGCTAAAATTGCATGGTTAATTGAGAATGCAGTCAATATTGCAGGGGAAGGAATTCAATTAAATGAAAATACAAGTGCACTAGAAGAAAAGGAAAAAAAAAAAAGAAATTTCTAATGAAGAAAAGAAATTAATAAAAATTTGTGAAGATTTCATTCAGAAAAAGACAATTTCAAGAGAAAACCGAAAACTAATAGAACCTTATAAGTTTGGATTAGAAGAAATGAAAGAAAGCAGACAATTTCTGAAAAAAGCTAAGCTTGATCTATCAAAAAATGATTTTAAACGATCCCTAAAAAATATCAGACTTGCAAATGAAATATTGAATCGAGTATTCCAATTAATGGGAGCTAAATTAGTTGAAAAGAACTATCAATTCTTTGAAAAACTGATTGCATCGGAAATTAGTAAAACAATTTTTCTAAAAGCCTATATATTAATTTCATTAAATAAAGTCGTTTCTGCACTAGATTCACTAGATGAAACCGCGCTTTTTGCTACCATTTCACGATTACCTAATACTGTTCTTTCTATCAATTACCTTAAAGGATTATTATATATATTCAATTCATTCTATAATAAAGCAATCGGACAGTTTGCATTCAATTATAAATTGGCAGAATCCCTCAAAGTTGAAAGAAATCTTGCAGAAATTTTAAGAATGAAGGCAATAATTGGAGAATCAATTACAAGCTTTTTAATTGATCAACAAGCAGAAGCGTTAGAGAAAGTTGATTTAGTAAAAAAACAATATAAACCATCATTTTCCAATTTGATGGTAGCTTTGATCGATTCAGGAGATTATTTTCTCGCGATGGGCTTTCCCGGAATTGCCTCCAACCTGTATTCAGAGGGATTAGAATGTGCAATTGACTCAAAAATCAAATGGAAATATAATTTAGTACTCAGCAAAATGAAGAAAGCCTATATGTCAAGTGCTTTATTAGGTCCAGACGCCCGCCCCACTAATGACATTTCAATATTGATTGATAGATTTCATGATTTAAACGACACAGAGACATTTAACGAACTCATGATACAACTCGCCAGTTTTACCAACAAATTCTACGAACCATTTAAATTCTTTACTAAAGATAAGAGAAAACTTGTAGCATATTATGACTTACCCAATGAATTTAAAGAACAATGGCATTGCGTTAAAATTCAAAAAAATCCAAAATCGAACAGAACAACATTAATCGGTTTTAGGGAAGAAATTGGTTTGATCGCTTTTGATGTGCAATTAGATTCCAATCTTGAAGGTGTTCCGGAAAATTACATGATAAAAATTAAGAAAAATGCGAAAATCAGGATTGATCCACCCGAAACCGATAAAGAAACATTGTTTCTGATACGCGCAGTTGTAAAAATCGGAAATCAAGATCGTGATATCGAGATTAAACGAAATATCCCAATATTCTTCAGCCAAATGAAAATCTAAAAGATTTTTTTGCCGTTTTTACAAGTTTCTCTGTTTTTGCTTGATTAAAAATAATCAAACTCTTTTCTATATAATAAAATTTTCGTATTTTAGCATTTTTAAGAATTTTTAGAATTCACAATAGCATGGCAATGCCGATCAAAAACCAAATGAAATGAATCATTTTAATGTTACCAATTGTCGGTGCAATCATGGTAAGTGCATATCTACAAGATACATATGGTTTCAGCAGTTTATGGATTCTCCTTCCTATAGTGATATTAGTTCCGATTGCATGGAAATTATTCATAAAATGGATAGAATATAAAAATAGGTTAAACAGACTGATATAAAGATATTAAAACACCCAATATCGATTGAACTTCTTTAAAATAATTTAAATAATTCTAATAAAATCGAGTAAATTTAATTATTGTAAAAATAGAGGTAAAAAATAAGTGTATAGGGAATTAGTTCTAAGACAATCAGAAATTCCTTTAACACTATCTAATTTTATCGCGTTTGTGTCGATCAGCAGAAGATCTAATATGAACTTTGTGGGTATGAATCGCGCAACTGATGCAATACCACTCAGATACTTGTCTACTCGGGACTATAGCCCCACTATCACGTAATTCTTTTCCTATCGTTGCGTCTACTAATGAAACCCACCGAGTAACTCGTTTTGCTTTACCACGCGGAGTTATTCTTCCACATTTGGTACAATGAACACCACTATCACGACCACCCTTAGAACCAGTCCTACCGCCACTTTTTCTTTTTTTTGGCATTTAATATCTCACTAAAAATCATTTTTTACAATTATTATTTAGATAAAACTTAGCATTACAAAAAAAATTTTTGATTAAATTATTTTTCAGTATTTTCTGTATTTTCCATATTTTCGGCATTTTTGGCTTTTTCAGCATCTTTGGCTAAAATTTCTGCAACTTTTTCGGGCATTTTGTTGTTTAACCATTTATAAGTCCATCGAATTCGTGCAAGTAGGGTTTGCATACAAAGCAATGTATATATTATGAAAAAGACTGGGAAAAACCATTTTGAATACGAGCCGTTAAAATATTGGGTGCTTACCGCAAAAATGATCCATTCAATTAAATACCCAAAAACCAGAATGAAATAACGCTCCCCTCGTTCCATCAGACCAATTCCGGCCATTACTACGCCTTCTAATTCGGCGCGGGATCTTGTATAGGAAATTAGGAGCATGGTAATTAGGGAAATAAATCCGATGAGATAATTCCAATTTTCATCCCAAATGAAGATTAACTGCCCGTACATCAAACCCAATATAATAATTGCATCAGATAGTCTATCGAGGGTGCTATCTAAGAATGCCCCAAATTTCGAGCTTTTGCCAGTTTTTCTGGCAACAGAGCCGTCGATGATATCTATATATCCACCCAAGAAGAAAAGCGAAATTGGTATGCCAGCCCACCACCAGTAAAACGATGGTGTGATTTCGGAATAATTATACAAAAATATATTGGGAAATGCAAATCCAATTGCAGCAATAGATGATACAACAAATCCAATGACGCTTATAGCGTTTGGAGATATTTTATATTTAATACAAAATTTTACTGGGCCATTCGTAAATTTCGGAAGGAGATATCTAAAATTATTTAAAACCATTATCGACGCCTAAGATGATTGGTAAGTAAAAGAAAGCAAATTTATTAAATTTCATTAATCGTATGATAACGAAGGAAAGCATGATCCTGAATCCACACATTAACATTTTAGGTCACAGTAAGGATTTTCCATAAACTCCCTAAAATTCTTCTCATGTAAGGATTTCACATAAAATATGAACTGAATCATGCAGGGTCGTGTTTTCCTGTTTCAGAAAAGGGTTGCTGACAATCCAATCATAGCAAGCACAGGGCCGTCTCAAGGATGAGCCTTGGATCTGATATTATAGAAAGCACAAGCTCCAGACTATTGTCATTTGTTATGCGCGAAATTATCATACACATAAAGTGTCAATTTCGACCTCGAGTTAAAGTGACATATATCTTCTATCAAAGCATCCCTAATTCTTTATTAAATTTACAAAATTTATATACATTGTATTTTTGAAAATAGAAGTTTTTTAATTTACGTCTTCAATCCAACCTCAGCATAAAATAAGGCTTTGATTTCTTGTGTGATTGGAGTTTTTATTATATGAAGCTGATCGGTTAAAATATAAGAGATTTCATGTTTATAACTCTCAATTATTTTTATTAGGTTTGCAACAGAGCCAGATTTTTCTATAAAAGTTGAAAATACTCCTTCTTCCCCGATTCCGATTAGAACCATAATCTTGTTAGTATATTCGGTTAATTGAGTAGTGATATCTCCAAAATCCATGAATGCTCCTTGAATTGCAGCACTCTCAAACATAGGAGCAGTAAAAGCAGATACAGTGCTAGCAAAATCCTTCTCTAAATTGGTACTATTCGAATAGGCATCCCATTGGGAGCGCGCTGATATTAAATTCCCATCCCGATCCATTATCATTACATGAAGGGTTTCGGGGATTCTATAGAGGATATCCTTGAGAATTTTATCTAATCTATTCGAATCATTTGCATTCATCTAAATTTTCACCATGAAAAATTTTAGTATACCTATTAATGTTAATGTTAGTTTATGTTAAAATAATTTTTCTAGGTGAAATTTAAATTTATTTCCTTTTCTAGCATTTTTCTTGAATTAATAGGAATTTTTTCGATTTTTAGTAGAAATTAATAGAAATGCATATAAAGCCAAAACTACAAAATTTAATTATATATGCCTAGAAACACAACAAATAAAACAAAATCAGTAAACAGAAAAGTCAGTTCGACAAAAACAAAATCAATTTTCAAACCAGATATGGAAGATATTGAATTTGTGTTGCAATTTGAAGGAATAGATGTTACAAAAAATGGAATAAAAACATCAATATTGGGAAAATTTCTGCAAGAATTTAATCGCTTGGTATATTATCTCGCTAAATTTCGAGGATATATTAATAATAAATTTCCAAAATCTTGTTTTGACTCGTATGTTACTAAAATGAAGAAAACATCCATAAATATCGTAATGAAAAATGCTCCAGAACCTGAAACGAATCAGCTCTTCACAGATAATCCATACGATTCATTATTTTTTGATCTAAACGAATTAATTGAACATATCCGAAATGATGTGGATAACGAATTTATTCGATTAGCATATGCGCAACCGTTTACTCGCATAACCTTGCTTGATTGCATTCAAAAATTATGCCCTATAAATAATACAAGTCTTAAGATTTCATATTCACCAATTGATACTTCCTTAGACGAATCAGAATTAGTATTTGATTTCTCAGAAATGCTAAAATCTAAGATAATGACATGGATAGAAAGTGAAAAAAGAAATTTACCCTATGTAGATGGTTATTTCATAGGATATAAAGAGGATATCGATCAATCAATTTTTTGGATCAGAGATCTGGACAATCGTGAATTAATTTGTGAATATGATGTAGAAATTCATAGCAATCTAATAAGTTCAGTGAGAAGGTTCGATCTTTGCAGAATTTATGGAACTTTTATTGAAAGTCCTGGAAAAAATCCTTCAATTAAAAATTTAATTGACATACTTAAGTTGGACGAACCTGAAAGTGAAAATATAGACCTAATCATTAATGAGATTGAAAATGATGCAGATTTTCTTAAAAGTCTAGAAACAGCAGAGGAAGAAGTCAAATCGGGCAAGTTATTAACACGTGATGAACTATTAGGAGGAGCGTTCTAATATGATATATTCTGAAGTATATTTACTCTCATTTAATGATCTTTACACGCTAACTTTCGCCAATCGCTATAAAAAATTATCAAAAATAGACCAGAAACGAATTATTCAGTTAATTGATGATTTGAAAGAAAATCCAAAGTTAGGTCGCGAGTTAACAAAGTTTCATGGTTGGTGGAGTGCTAAAAAGGGGTATCTCCGCATAATATTTTCTATAGATTGGAATCGGCAGGAAATATTATTTAGGTCACTAGCTGTCCGAAAAAAATGGAAAAAAAATTAGATACCGTCAAAATCTTGACTTGCAAAGAGCGATTTTATTTCATCAGTTAATGGAGCATCAGAGATTTCATAGTTACTTAACAGAGAACAAATTTCGTCCCTGTATTGTTTCAATACCTGAAACACATTACCAATCGGAACGGATTTCCTTGACATTAAAGTTAATAATCCTTGCCCAACACTGATCCCAAATAAAAATCCTTCACTGTACTCAGTTAATTGAAATTCTACTTGCCCAAGATCCATACATGCACCTTGAGCAACAGCTGATTCAAACATTGCACCACTAAAAACAGATATTTCTCCAACTTCATCAAGACATTCGTTTGTTCTCGATAAAGAGGTTATTAAAATACCGTCTCTATCTATAATAATTATATGCATTAATTCTTGCATAGAATAAAGAATCTCGTGGAGTACCGAATCTAAACGTCTTGAATCATCTACAATCAAACAATATTCACCAAATCAGCTTAGTATTTTACTAATAATTTTAGCATTTATTCTATATTAACCACTAATTTTTCTAGTAATAATTATATAAATCTATGATTTTTTGGGTAATTATGTGCGGATCATATGTGGATGATAATTGGATATTACACTGAACAAAAAAGTAATCTTTTCCAAGTCCCTACATGGCTTTAGATAGTAAAGACTATAAAACAAACTATTATAGAGAAATCGAAAATCATGCACCAAATAAGTCAACCAGATTAATGAATGAAAAAATTCTTCACCATTTCACTGGAAAGATACAGAAATGCTTTCCAAATATGACCGCGGTAGTGATTTCTGATTATAACGGATTACTCCTGCATTCAGAAATAAAAAACTCATTAGACGAGAATTTATTGGCTCTAACTTGTATATGTGAAGAGCGTACTTTTATCGATCTGTCAAATTATCACAAATTAATCCGTCCGTTAAGCAATAAGATAAAAATGCTGGTTTTGCTCAAGAAATCTTGGAGAAATAAATCGGCGATTAAAAATTTTGATGAATTAATCGAAAAAGAAAATCCCATATAAAAAATTTTAAATTAAATTTGTTTATCGTTTTTTACCAGGTAAATCCAGATTAAGTTTGAGAACTAACTCTTTAAATCTATTTCTAACAGTAACCTCAGTGACTTGACTTACTCGTGCAATCTCACGTTGAGTACGCCTTTCACGATAGTAAATTGATGCTAGATAAATAGCACTTGCGGCAAGTCCAGTTGGACCTCTTCCAGAAGTTAATCCTTTTCTTTCGGCGAGGTTTATAATATCATGAGCCTTTTTTGCAACATGGGAGCTTAATTTTAATTCTGATACGAATCTATTAACGTAATCAGTTGCTTTCGTTGGATTACTATTTAGATTCAGTTTTGAAGCAACGAAACGATATGATCTACCTATCTCTTTTTTATCTACTCTAGCAATTTCAGCAATTTCAGCAAGTGTTCTTGGTATATTGCATAATCTACAAGCAGCGTACAAACTAGCAGCTGCAACTCCTTCAATACTTCTTCCCCGAATTAAATGGTTTTTTACTGCAGATCTATAGATTTTTGCAGCATTTTCTCTCAAGATTTTATTTAATCCTAAAACAGAACTCATTCGATCCAATTCGGATAGAGCAAAAGTAAGATTGCGCTCGGTAGCGTCTGAAACTCTTATTCGAGACTGCCATCTCCGTAACCGATAAATCTGACTTCTCAACCTGCTTGGTATTTCCTTTCCACTGAAGTCTTTATTCTTCCAATCAATAATTGTAGACAGACCTTGGTCATGTATTGTAAAAGTCATAGGTGCCCCTACACGCGTTCTCCGATTGCGTTGTTCACTATCAAAAGCTCTCCATTCTGGTCCTGTATTTATAATTCGAGATCGCAGAACGAGCCCACAACTAGAGCAAATTAGTTCACCTCGGTGACTATCATAGATAGAGTCTATTCCGAGGCAATTGGGACACAAATTCTCCGATTCTGACGCTTCAAAATTTACCATGCTTTTTGCCATTTATTTCAAGTCCTCTATTTTTTTTTGAAATTATATTTCGGTTCTTATTTTTTATGGGAAAATTTTTTGTAGGGCTTACTTCGATGGGGGCTTTTTTTTTGTTTACGGCTTGAAGGAAGTGTATACAATGAAATACCTCTATTCTTTAAAATTTCTTCATTATGATTATCCGCGGACCTTGTCATTTTGATTGAAATGAAAGGTTTAGCGACAGGCCCAAATATATCAGCAATATTGCCAATTCTCCTTTTTTCTGAAGTATACACGGGTTCTCCTATTTCAGGGATTTTTTTATCACTTTCCCAATTGAAAGCGCGTATTATCAGATGATTAGAATGTGATTTTCCGAGGATTTTCCCAATGTTCATAATTTGCTTTACTCCGATTTAGAGTGGAAAATATTGCATTTTATTAAAAAAATTGAAAGAATTTATTAATTCTTTCACTAATTCTGATGTGTTAAAAAAAATTAGGAAAAATTTGCATTTAAAATTTTTGGAAAATTCACAAATATAATTTCCAGATTTGTTCAAAATATTTCAAAAACATATAATTCATTGTGTTATCTCTCTTCTTAAAGAAACTTAAAAAGATTGGGAGAAATACTCTCACTATCTCTATTATTATTTTTTCTTCCCATTAAAGTGGGATTAAAAAACCTAATAATTTTTTATTTTGGATTTTACTTTTAAATCTTTTGATCCAATACACATGTGTAGTGATAATAACTTCGTATCTCGTATTTGAATCTTATGTTATTAATATCAATTAACATTTGATTTTGTCCGCTTGTCTCCTTTTTTTCCCTTATTTTTTGCATCAATGGGGGGCAAGTTCAATAATTCGGATCGAGGGTCAAACTCTTCCAAGTGTAATTGAGAAGCAGATTCTCTAATAATTTGCTTAATTTCTTTAATTCCTTGCTTAGTTTTTGTTGAACATTCAATTACATCAAGAGTTGATTGTTTGGATTTTAGATTATCGATCTCAATATCAAAATCTGAAAGAACTCTGAAAAATGTCTTTTTTATATCATCTCTTTGATATCTGTTAAGTTTATCAGATTTATTAAGAATAACTAAACAGGGAATTTGATTTTTATTAAAATATTGAATAAATTCAATCGATAACGGGATAGTTTTTTCATTTTGAAAGTACCATTTCTCTAACTCATCTTTAAGCCTATCCATAGCAATTACCAAGAGGGTTAGAAATATATTGTCTTTATCCAACCTTAAGTATTTTAAAATTTGATTTTGGATAAATTCTTCAGAAGAACGACTCAACTTAGTCATTCTTCCAAAACCGGGTAAATCTATTACATGATAATTCAATATTGGGTCATTTATTATTGTCAACCTTACGGTGGATCCTGGAGTTTTTCCTATTTTTCCTTTATACCATTTAGGATGCGATAAAAGGAGTTTTGTCAATGAGGATTTTCCAACATTGCTGTTACCAATTAAGCATAATCGAGGAAAATTCCCGCGTGGATATGAAAAGTTGGTTTTAATATTACGCCCCATTTTAAATCAATCCTCCTTAGATGAAGATATAATATCTAAATATCTAAAAAGTCATCACCTAGAAATTCTTCAAACATTTTATTCTTTTCTCTTTTAGTTAATATTGGCCTTTCTGAAATTGGGTCACCTATTAATAATAAAATATCTTGAATAACTTTAGGATTAATTGCAATTAGCAGTTTTCCTGCTTTAAATTTAATAATCTTTTCCAAACCTAATTTTAATCGAAGTATAAAACCCAATCCAAAGTAAAATTTGTGTTCTTCCAAAGGTTCTACGGCATTTTTACTTGTTACTTCTTTAAGTGCTTCATACAGCATTTGTTTAGATAATATGAAATCTTCACCCACATTGAAAGCAAGATGCCATAAAGCATGGTATACAATTTTTGCCCTGCGCCCGCTCAAATACTCAATTAAGTCTTCGCGTGAAACTTCTTTTATACCATGAGATTTCTTTTTAAGCTCCAGTTCGGCTTGCATTTTAGCTTCTAATTCTTCGTCGATTTCAGGTTTAAATTCTGGTTTTTCCTGTTCAATAATCTCTTGTGCATCAATTTCAGTCGATTGAAGTTCGTCTGCATGAATATTTTCACTTATAGCATCTTTCATGTCAGCTAGATCATCTTCTGAAAGATCATCAAGACTATCAAAATCTGCAAATTCTAATAATTCTTGTTCCATTAATTCTTCATCGGACAAGGTTTCTTCTGATTGGATGGATTCGGGGTCATTTTCTTGAGGATTTTGACTAATATCAGTTAGTTCTTCTTGTTCTTCTGTTATTTCTTGTTCTTCTTGTTCTTCTACTTCTTCTACTTCTTGTTCTTCTTGTTCTTCTACTTCTTCTACTTCTTGTTCTTCTTGTTCTTCTTGTTCTTCTTGTTCTTCTACTTCTTCTACTTCTTGTTCTTCTTGTTCTTCTACTTCTTTTACTTCTTGTTCTTCTTGTTCTTCTA
>JAUWPK010000011.1 GCA_030611625.1 Promethearchaeum sp.
GAGATTTTATTTGAAATTTCATAAAACAGATTAATTAATTTCATAAAACAGATTAATTTTATTGAAAATTGATGACAGATTTAGAAGGTATTGCGAAAAAATTGTTGGGAAAAAAAATTCCTAATAATGAAATTATTGAACGATTGGTTCAAGAGTATAAGACCTTCAAAGATTTACCAAAAGAGAATCTAACCCATTTAGCTTCCGCTATATTAAAAGAAAGTCAAAATTCCATGATTTCAATTGATGATAATTCAATCTTAAGGAAAATTCTTCAAATTCCAAAATCAAACGTCACAATGGGAGAAGGTGGAGTAGGGTGTCGTGGAAGGGGGGATTTTTTTGTCCATGAATTATTAACTAAAATTTCGGAAACAAAAATTCATCCTTTTATCCCTCCCAGCTCATTAGATGATACAGGGGCTGTCAAATGGTATGAAGAAGAAGGTCAAGAACCAATAATTATTCTATCAAAAATGGAAGGAATGCATAGCCGATTGAGTGATTTCCCTTTTTTGGCAGGATTTCATGTGACACGCGCTGCTTTACGAGATATTTATGTTAAAGGAGGTCTACCGATTTCAATAATGGTAGATGTTCACCTTGCTGATGATGGCGATATCGGAAAACTTTTTGATTTTCAAGCTGGAATTGCTGCAGTTGCTGAATTATCTGATGTCCCTATTACTGCAGGATCTACTTTAAGAATAGGAGGAGATATGGTAATTGGAGAAAGGATGACAGGTGGAATAGCAGGGATTGGAATAATGAAATATCCTTTTTTCCGTAAAAATATCCAAATTTCTGATGATATTCTAATGATAGAAGGATCTGGTGGTGGGACTATTGCTACCACTGCTCTGTATTCAAACAATCCAGAATATCTAATGGAAACAATGAACATTAATTTTCTTAAAGCGAGTAAATGTTTACTGAATTCACCTGATTTATGTAAATCAATTCATTCAATGAGTGATATTACAAATGGTGGATTGAGAGGTGATTTATACGAAATAAGTAGTGAATCAAATTGTGGTTTTCAAATTGATCTACAAAAAGTTAAAGATCTAGTAAATCCTAAAATTTTAGAATTATTAGAAAGAACAGATGTAGATTATCTTGGAGTATCACTCGATTCTCTTATGATATTTTGTGATCCAAAGATATCATCAGATGTGATTAATCTATTAACGAGTGAAAATATAAAAATAAATAAAATTGGCAAAGTTATTGCTGAGAAAGAAATATTTTTCGAATCAGAATCTAAAAAGAGAAAAATTCTCCCACGATTTCGAGAATCTGCTTATACTGAAATCAAAAAAGTTGTAGATTTACAAATGTTAAATGAAGACGAGATTAAACTCAAAATACAATCTTCTTTTCGGGAATCTATAGAAAAAAGAAATAAAGTAGTTGAATTCATCAAGAATTTAAATTCCTAATTTTTTAAATACCTAAATCTTCTATTTTATGAATCATATTTTTTAAATATGAAGTAATTTGGTCCAAAATTTCCAGATATTGTGGATATTCTTTGATTATTGCAGGATCTAGTATATTTACTACTTTATTAGATAATCCTAATGTTGATAATAATATTGCTTTATCCCTATATTTTGCAGGTAATTGAATATCTCTATTACTTTCGGTCATAACTATCAATGCAGTTGCATTTATCAGATCATCCTTATGTTTGCGCATTCGTCTGGGAAAATGTTTATCGATTCTATTCTTTGGAATTCCTTCTTCTAAAAGTGCTTTTTCTGTAAATGGATGAATTCTAACATCTTTTTGAAATATAAATCCTCCACTTTGGATAAGAAATTTTTCCTTATTTTTTATTTCAGAATCTGCTAAGAGTTGTTCGAATTCCATCTCAGCAAAGGGGCTACGGCAGATATTTCCACCACAAAGAAAAATCAAATGAATTTTATCATCATTACTAATAATATTCCAAAATTCGTCGGGTTCCATGTAAAACAGTATCCTATAATTTATTAAACAAAAAGTTATAAAAAAAAATGATTTTAAGGTTCTGGCTCAGGCCGAGAAATCTTTGATTCAAAATCATTTACAGTTAAATCAATATCACCATCGGGAGGGATCTTTCCTCTCTCTCTCATAATTTGTCTGGCTAAGAGCCATAACATACGACATAAACTTTTACGACCCCGATTATTAGCCGGAATTGCTAAATCAATATCATACAAATAATCATCTGTATCTATAAATGAAACTACTGGGATTCTTGCTAATTTAGTCTCAGCAAGTGCTTGTTTATCAGCATGTGGGTCAATCATTAACAATACATCTGCCTCATGAAATTGATCGATTAAAGGATTTGTTAACGTTCCTGGAATAAATCTATCAGCAAAAGGTTTGGATCCTGTAACTTCACAGAATTTCTTTACCGGGTTTCGGCCATAACGCCTTACACTACAAACCATTATTCTTTCAGGCTCAAAAGAAGCTAAAAATTTACCAGCAATACGAATACGACGATCGGTTTCTACTAAATTAAGAACATATAAACCATAACTGGTTGTTCTATAAATCCATTTTTCAGAATGTATGGTTTTTAATTTGGTACCTATGTGAACTCCACTAGCAAGATAATCGTCTCTAGGAATAAGTAAATTTTCTTCCTTTTCTTCTTGTAAAACCACAGAAGGATCGTGTTGGGGTTCAACGAGAATGGGTTCTGGTTCAGAATCTTTTTTTTTCTTTTTTTCTTTTTTACTCAAATAAATCACCTATAATATCGTTTCATCGAAATCCTCATCTTCAGAGAACTCCTCGCGAACGCAATGTGCGTTTTTTTCCAAATATTTTTTTAAAATATTCTTTGCACAGCGATTTGAGTTTTAAAAGCGTTTCATGATTTAACAAATTTTTCTTTTAATTTCTAGGTCTTAAATTTAATAAGAAATAAATCAAAATATAGAATAATGGATATTAAAAAAAATCACATTCGAATTGTATCATCATTTATAGTTGGGTTTGTTTTTGCATGTTTTGGTGTATTTTTCTTTAGTGATTTTCAATATCGAGGATTAACCTTAGGAACTAATGTATCTGGTGTAATTTCTGGTGGAAATTTTACTGATTTCATGCAGGGAATTTCTGTTTTACTTGGTTCAGGTTTTAAGGCTGATTGGTTCGTTGAATTTTCTGCCGCCAATATCTCTAATTCATCTGTGACTGCGATTTTTTGGGGAGAAACAATTTGGCCCGCATTAGTAACATGGTTTATGGCTGGATTTTTTATTGGAGTTATTGCTAAAGGTTTTAAAAGGGGTTTAATTTTTAGTTTAATTATATTTTTAGTAGTATTCTTTTTGTGGATTATAACAGGCATATTCGCAGGGATGGATATAACTGGGGTATTCATTACAAATATAACAAACACCTTAAGTCAAATATTTACTGTTCTTATTTCTCTAATACCTGGTGGATTGATCGGCGGATTAATAAGTGGACCCTATCAACAGGATTAAATTAGTAAGTTGGAAAAATGAGATCTTCAAATAGAAATCTTAAAATTTTGAAAGAATTTCCATTATCAAACATTGATATTCGAGATGAATTTTGGACTCCGCGATTGCAAAGAAATCAAGAAGAATTGTTAATATATCAATACAATCAATTAGAAAGAACGGGCTGTATTGATAATTTTCGTATATTGGCAGGGCTTAAGGAAGGGATTAGAAGAGGATTTTTCTTTTCCGATTCGGACGCATTTAAATGGGCTGAAGCTGTTGCGATTAGTCTTAACGCGTCAAAAAATCAAAAATTATCAAAATTACTCCATGATTTTATAGATATCATTGAGAAAGCCCAACATGAAGATGGGTATATTTATACATACAATCAAATTAATTTTCAAAATCGAAGATGGTCAAATTTACCCATGGAGCATGAGCTGTATTGCATGGGGCATTTAATAGAAGCTGGCATTGCTCATATTAGAGCAACAAAGTCAAAGAAATTCCTAAATATTGCAATAAAAAGTGCCGATTTAATTGTGAGAGAATTTCTAAATAAATCCCCCGAAAAAATATCCGGGCATGAAGAAATTGAATTAGCATTATTGCGTCTTTTTAAAATAACCCAGAATAAGAATTATTTAAATTTATCTCAGCAATTTCTTGAACAACGAGGTAATATAAAACATTTTGCTCCAATTATGATTAAAAGTGCACTAAATCAAAGAAAAGTTGAAAGAGAAATTAAAAAACGCCTTAATAAAGAGCTAAAATATGAAAAGAAGGTATTATCTCATGATTTCAGTGAAAATACAATCAAAAAGGAGCATTACTTATTCATGATTCGAATGTTGTATTCTGCTCTTTCGGGGACTTATTTTCAACAAAATATTCCTTTCACTAAAATGTCTAAAGGTGATGGGCATTCTGTAAGATGGGGCTACTACATGATCGGGCATACATTACTTTCTCAAGAAACCAAAGATCAATCAAAATTATCAATGCTTGAACTTATTTGGGAAAATACAATCAAAAAACGTATGTATATTACTGGCGGTTTTGGTTCAATTCCGATTATTGAGGGTTTTGGAAGAGATTATGAACTTTCAAATAAACATGCTTATTGTGAGACTTGTGCTGCAATATCGGGGATGTTCTGGAATTGGGAGTTGTTAAAAAGCACCGGAAATGCAAAATACGCAGATCTCCTGGAATGGCAGTTATATAACGCTTCTTTAGTTGGAATTTCGAATGATGAAAATTTATATTTTTATAGAAACGTTTTAGAATCTGAGGGTAACTTCCAAAGGAGTTCGTGGTTCAATACTCCGTGTTGTCCCTCTAATCTTTCTCGTTTATGGGGGATGATTGGAAAATACATTTATTCTGTGACTCCTGATGTTATGTGGATCCATCAATATATTGGAAATGATTTCAGTTGTTCATTACCTCTAAGTAAAGAGGGGGAGGCTACTCCAATTTCGATTCAACTTACTTCAACTTTTCCATGGGAAGGAAAATGCGAAATCAACATAAATTTGGATAAAACTACATCATTTTCGATTAATCTAAGAATTCCCAGTTGGGCAAAACATTATTCAATCTTCATAAATGATCAACCCTTTTCTTCTTCAAAAATTGATGAGAGTTCTGAAAAAATAAGAACTGCAAGTGGTTATTCCCCTTATGAATCAAAATATCTTACAATTAAGCGCGAATGGAATCCTAATGATAATATAAGAATCAATTTCCCAATGAAAATTTTAATTCATCGTTCTCATCCAAAAGTTAAACCTAATAGAAATAAAATTGCCATCTCACGCGGACCTTTGGTATATTGTTTAGAAGACCTTGATAATCCTGGAGCAAAAGTTCCAAAAGCGCGTATAAATTTAGAAGAATCCTTAAAAGCAAAATTTTCCCATAAATATTTTAACGGGATTCAAATTATTGAAGGAAAAGACTTTTTAGATAATCCATTGGTGTTTATTCCATATTTCTTGTGGGCTAATCGTGAAATTTCAAAAATGCAAGTCTATGTTGTTGAAAAATAGGATATTTTATCTATTGTTGTTCTTTTTTTTTAATGGGGAAATAAAATTCGAAGAAAAGGATTAACCGTATTTTGGCCACAATATTTCGATAAAAATCGTCCTATAAGATTAGGTCGCAGGGTTTCTAAGGAAATTGCAACTGATAAGCCATTAGCTGAAGATGTTTTCACAGCAGCAAAAATTCTAAAATATAGTGCAGAAACTGATACCCAAAGTAAATATCCTCGAAGTCCCTATGATCCAGAAGGATCAGTTTTAATTGACACTTTGGGGCAGAAAAAAACTTTTGTATTGAAAAAATTAGCTCCTGAAGTAAAACAAGCGAAATTTAATCGGAATCAATCTGTTAAATTAGATAAAGTCAAAAAGAAACGCAAAAAACGTAAAGATAAAACAGAATTAGTAAAAAGTAAAATTCAACAACGTAAAAAAAAGTAATTTTTCTATTTCTTGAGTAATTTACCACTAATTTGGCCAGTTTGACCTGGTCTACTTGTAATTCTAACTGATCCCAATTTTGTTTTCACAATTGCGCCTTTAGTTAGGATATTTCTACGATTATAATCAACTGAAGCTTTATTTTCTTCTAAACCATCAATTTTAACACGAGTTGTTTTTTTTTTCTTTGAATCGGATACATTTATCATATTTGATGAATATGCTTTAATTTTAATATTTCCTCCACGGGTGCGGATAATTTTCTTACGTTCATCATCGATTTTTGTTTCGATTGCAGTTCGCCCTAATCGAGATTTTCGTTTTTTATGGGCTGAACGTACTTTAGCTCCTGTGCTTAGTCTTCGACTCCGTTCTTGATATTTTACCACAGTAAATTCACAAAGATATTGAATTATTCGCGAATATTAAATTTTTCGATTTATTGAAAATATTAAAGGATTTCTATTCTCCAGATTCAATTTTATCTCCAATTCTAAGATCAAGTGATAAAATTAAATTATAAATTAATTCAGATACATCTGTTAGTGCTTTTTGATTTATTATCTCTATTTTATTTTGCTGTTTGTAAAATAAAGCATTTTTATTGGACGTAAAAGAGCAAATTCTATAATTTTCTCTTAAAAATGGTGAAAAATTCTTATCATAACACAACTTTGACTTTAATTTTTCAACTTGGATACCTCCTCGAATCGCAAAATGAGTAATGTCTTTATTTAATCGAGTATTCAAATTTTTTTTTCCAAAAAACTCACAATTTTGAATAATTGCAATTTTTGAACTGATTTTATCAATATCAATTACAAAAACATCCTTATATTCGCTGAAATTCGCTGAATTTTCGTTCAAAAATGAATTTGTGCCCCATGCACCAATTTCTTTTGCTCCAGAAAATAAAACCTGTAAATCCATCCAATTTAAATTATTCTTTCCTTCATGCATCCTCTGAATTAGATTTAATAAAACTGCACAACCTGATGCATTATCTACTATCCCCTTTGAAGAATTTTCAATTTTGTTTAAGAAAAATATAATTGAAGTAAATATAGAGACTGTCAATCCTATCATAGCAAAAATTCTAAAAATAAGAACGATATTCGGATGTAATTTTAAAATTCCAATAAATGACGTAAAAAGCGTGATAATAAACGATAATCCAGTTATGATTAAAAGAGATTTCTGCAGACTTGACTGCCTAAAACCATGAAATTTTCTTCCAACTGAGTCATAATTCGCATTTATTATAATCAAGCCCATTTTTACATTGAATTCTTTGCGTTTTACAGAATTTTTTTCATAAATTATATTTTTCGATGAGAATTGTTGACCGAACTTAAAATTATTGATGTTGCTGAGTAAAATCATCGTAATTATTGCTAAAGTTATGAATAAAATGGAAAATATCAATGTGATTATAAAAACACTAAGTAAAATTAGTAAAAATTGTGCTGAAAAAAATATCAAAGAACAAATAGATACCCATCTTTCAATAAAAACTAAAGTATTGTAATACTTGAAGTCCTTTACAACGGGTTTGAATCCCATCTTTTTCAATTTGGAAAAAATATAAATCTGGGCATCTTTTTCTCCTTTTGAACCCATCATCCGAGGAAACGCTAATTCTTTAGCAATTTCTAAAATTTTCATTCGTGAAATTAAATTATTTCTATACTTAAAAAAAATTTTTCCAAATTTTCAATAATTTTGTTTCTCTTAAAATATTAAGTGGAAAATCAATGGTAATTTCTCTAAAAATTAAAATGAATTTGTATCCGACAGAAGAAAAAGAGAATCTAGTTAATTTATTTAATTTCTTCTTCCCGTTTGAAATAATCACAACATCAGAACCCGATAGTTCAGGCGTTTCAGAAATGTCTGCAGAGATCACAGGTGGAGATGCGCTGAATTTCATCTATACACAAGTACGAAGACAAAGAACCGTTGAAGCTTTTAGGCATTTTATTCTTCCAAGAATCATTTTTAATACCAATTCTTGTAAATTCTTAATCCACAAGCAAGCTCTTAGTATGGGAAAAGTTGTTCTATGCAAAACTCAACATGAATCCCCGCTAGGTCCAGTTTATTTGGAATTTAAAGCAAATAAAATTGAAGATGTGATTGAATATCTCTTTCCTCCAACAGAAAAAGGGCGAGTTTTAGAAATCGATTTCTCTCCAGAAGATTTGGATTGAAGAATTTAGAGAGATTTTGATTGAATTGCTTGTGAAATCACTTCAGCAATTGAAACCTGCATAAAAGCTGAATCTATCGTATCAGTACCAATGATATCTGTTGCTCCTGCATTCATAAGGTTAAAAACTGCATTCTTTAACATCAAGGGATGTGTTCCAACTGAATAAATTGACTTCGCACCCGCTTTTTTAACAATTTCTATTGCTTTTGCCATAGTTCCCCCTGAAGCGATAATATCATCAGCAATAATTACATCTTTTCCTTGTATTGGGAGATCCCCTTCCATTGTGATCTTCCCAGTTTTAACATCACGCTTCTTAATAAATTGAATAACTTGAACATCTTCACCTAAATATCCTGCAAATTTTCGGGATCGTTCATAAGCCCCCTTATCTGGGCAAATTACAATTGGATCTTCACTTCTTTTTGCAAGCTCCTTTGCTAAAACTTCCATTGGATCTAAATTATAAGCGGGGATCTTTAAAATTTCAAAAATACTTTCAGCATGAAGATCGATCGTATAAAATTCGGTAGCTCCTGCCACTTCAATCCATTTTAAAATTTCTTTAGCAAAAATGCATTCACCAGGTCTAAATGCTTTATCTTGACGCGAATACGCGAAGTATGGAACTACAACTCGAATTTCAGAAGCTTTCATACGTTTTGTGGCTCCGATCATCATAATTAATTCCATAATGTGTAGATTTTGATCACCGCTTGAATTTGCTCCCATTGTTTGAATAATTATGACATCTTTTCCTTCAAATTCATGATCTTCTTTCACATCAATGCGTAAATAACATTCTCCATCAGTAAATATCTTATTTTCTGTTGTAACCACTCGTGCATGTAAGAGTTCTGCAATTTTAATAGCTAATTTTTGAGAAGTAGGTCCAGCAATGACTATTTGATCTTTCATAATAAAGTCACTTGAATAAAACTTGAATAAAATTTAAAATGTACTTAATATTTTCTAATTTCGTTAATATGTCACAAACATTATGGGAGATAAGTTTTTCATTTGTTGGTACAGGTAAAGTAGTGAAGGGAGAAATACAAAGAAATAAATGCCCTCAGACTTTTGAATCAATTAGGGATAAAACTCGGGAGAAGGGATCCTTTACAGTACGGAGCCGGGGTAATATTGGGCTAAAACGGACATACTGGATGGCTTTGATTAGTTTAAAAAAAGGGGGAGAAAAAGAGCAATATAAAACTATGAAAAATGGAGATATCGTTTATTGCCCCCGTCAAGATGCTTTGTTTCTTATTTTAAATGATCCAAAAATTAACTATCCTGTATATTACATTGGAAAAATTACAGAGGGTATAGAAGGCTTATCAAGTTTGCAAAATGGAGTAATGTGTAAAATAGAATTGAAAGATATCACTTAAAAAACTATATGCTTTTTCCTGGCTAATTTTCTAATATACTCGAAACCAAACAGGGCAGGTAAGCAAGCTATTAAACATATCAGCCAATCTCTAAAATCTAAGAACATAAAATTAAAATTAAACATTCTTCCACCAATTAACTCTTGGATTTTTAGACTGTATATACATATTATTAAAAATAAGAATGATGGTATGTAGAATAAAAATTCTTTTTTGTAATCAATATCATGTAAGGAATCTTTTAAGGAATGATTTATGCGTCGGATTTGTAAAGGCATTATAATTGATTCTAGAATAAATAGAATAACAAACCCCATCGTTCTCGCTTTTATTTGATAATCTGAGACTTGATTAGGAGATCCATTGTATCCAATACCTGATAAATTGAATGTGCTTAAACCGATTTTACCACCTAAACACAGATAATATACAGATATAATTGCCAATCCCATTAACACCATCTGAACTAGCATTATTTTTAATATGTCTTTTGTAATAATTTCCGCTGAATCTCTTGGTTTCTCATCCATTATAGTTTTTGAAATGTTTCCAAATGTAAAACCTAAAGATGGAAACATGTGAGCAGTAACATACAAGATATTTAACTGTCCATAATCCCACATCTCGAAAAATGGATCGTTGATGTTTAATGTGGCGGAAAACAGAATTATTGCTTCCATTACAGATACACAAACGAAGAAATATATTATTGTTCTAATTTTCATAAATAAACTTCTTCCTTCTCTAATACCAGTAATGATTGTGCTAAAATTATCATCAGTAATAACCATGTCTGCAGCTTCTTTTGCAACTTCAGTTCCTGAAATCCCCATTGCTAAACCACAATCTGCCATAGATAGTGCCAGTGCATCATTTACTCCATCTCCACACATTGAAACGACCTTACCCATTTCTTGATAACGTTGTACTATGATTTGTTTATGTTCAGGAGATACTCTTCCATAAACTGATACTCTAGGAAACTCTTTGTCAGAAATACTCTCCAGTTGATTTCCTTCAATTGCTATGTTTTTTCCTTCATCATAAATATCTAGTTTTTCCGCTATTGCTTTTCCTGTAGAGATACTATCACCTGTAATCATTATCACACTAATTCCCGCGCTTTTGCAATCCGAAATTGCTTGGTAAACATCGTCACGTGGTGGATCCAATATTACAACAATTCCTAAAAATACTAAATTAGATTCAAATGTCTCTCTTGCGTTGTCACTTTCAAGATCTTGCACAAGTTGGTTTTCATTAATCTCTCGATTGGTAATTGTCAAAATCCTATATCCTTGGCTGGCATATAAATTCATATTTTCTGTGATTTTAGCTCTAATTTCGTCATTTATTGGTAATATTTCACCATCTAATTGATATTGTGAACAGAGCGGTAGGATCCATTCTGTTGCACCTTTTGTAAATAGAATATTTTTTCCATCTTTTTTATATAATTTACTCATTCTTTTTATTGATGAATCAAAACTATATTCATAAATATATTCATAATCCTCAGTTTTATCATCAATATCTTGATTGTATTTTTTCCCTAATACTTTCAAAGATGCTTCAGTTGGTAATCCAATAATCGACCATGATGTTTTGCTTTTAGTTTTCCCAAGGGTTCCTACAACTTGCTTATTTAAAATACAATTATTGTTTAAATACCCTGAATAAACTAACATATCTAATTCTCTATTTTCAACAGGATTTACTTTATTCCATGAGAAGTGGACAATTCCTTCAGGATCGTATCCATAACCAGAGACATCATATTCTTTTGAAACTGTCCAAATTTTTGTAATTGTCATTTCGTTTTTTGTTAATGTTCCCGTTTTATCAGAACATACAACTGAAACTCTACCTAAACTTTCCGTTCGAGATAATTCGCGAACAATTACCCCTTTTTGCGCCATAATTAATACTCCTGTTAGCAGAACAATGGTTGTTAATAAAGGTAAGTTTATTGGCATTACTTTCATACCTAAATCTATTGAAAGGATCATTGCTTCACGAAAAGTATCCCAATTTAAATCACCAGTTGTGGATAATATAAAAGATTTCCAAATAATTGAGAATATTAATAAGATTAAGACACCAATTCCTAAATATTTCGCAACATTATTCATTTTTTTTCGCAATGGGATTTCTCCAGTGCTACTCTCTTCAAGCATCGTAGAAATTTTTCCGATTTCGGTATGAACTCCCGTGTGTACTACTATTGCAGTGCATTGTCCCAAAGCAACGAAAGTTCCAAAAAATAACATGTTTTTTTGCTCTTGTAAAGGGAGTTCTTCATCAAGATTTTGTTCCACAGAACGTGCCTTTCTTACTGGTTCTGATTCTCCTGTTAAGCTAGATTCATCAACTGATAGATTAGTGCTCTCAATTATTCTACAATCAGCAGGAATTTTATCACCAGTTTTTACTTTAATAAGATCTCCAACTACAACTTCATTTGTTGGTAAAACAATTTCTTTTCCATCCCGTATTACAGTTGCGGAAGCTTCACTTAATTTTTTTAGAGCTTCTAATTGTTTTTCAGCTCGAAGTTGCTGAACAATCGCAACTATACAATTAAATCCAACAATAATAAAAGTAGGAACTGTTCTTATAACATCTCCTAACGCCCACATTGCTACTGCGCTAATAAGATATATTATTATAAGTAAATTAATTATTGGAGCTAATATGACCTTAATTAATGATTTCTTTACCACTTTTAATTCATTTGGACCATATAATTCTAAATATTTCGAGGCTTGCTCCGAACTTAATCCATTTCTTGGATCAACTGAAAATTCATTATAGATTTCTTCTAACGGGTAGTTATAATATAAATTTTTCTCAGATTTTAAGGTTATAGCTTCTTCAGTGATAGTCATTAAGTGTCAGATCCATTTTTTTCCTTATCAGATCCTTTTGAATAGTAACTTAAGTCTTTTTATTTTTGGAATAGATTTTGATTTTTTCTTTAATCGCAGTTGAACTATTTAGTTCAAACTTATCATATATTTTTTCTAACCGTCTTACCTGTATATGGTCGGAATGATATTCTTTTAGTCCTTCTTTTAAATAATTCACGCTGGTCCGTTGATTTGGCCCAAGAAATATAATATCTGGTTTTAATGTTAAAGCAAATTGCAAATAACCATGATCTCCGTTTCCTTCAGTTCCCAATACCGCGTCAGAGACATATTTTATAGATTTAATTACTTCCAGTCTTTGTTGTTCGGGGATGATTGGTTTCTCTTTTTTATATCGTTTAATAGTTGAATCTCTAGCTACAATCACAAAAACTTCTCCTAATTTTGCAGCTTCTTTGAGAAGATGGATATGTCCAGGGTGAATTATATCAAAACAACCGGTTACTAATATTCTCATGTGAATTTTTTCTCTTCCTGTTTTCTATTTAAAAAAAGGTGTTTATTAGATTCTATCCACTTTGATAATCTCTCAATGCCTTGTTCTGGATTGATATTTGGCTTCCATCCAATTTCTGAATAAATCTTAGTAATATCTGAAATATATAATTTCTGATCCCCTAAACGCCAATTTGAAAATTCCATTTCAATTTTTTTTCCTAAAATAGATTCAAATTTTCCAACTAATTCAAGGAGTGAAATTGTATTATTAATTCCTCCTCCTATGTTATAAACTCTTGACTTCTGATTAAAGATTTTTGGATTTAAACTTGAAGTTGATGATAAATATCGTTCAATTAAATTTGATAAATCATCTATATATAAGATATCTCTAACCTGTTTTCCATTTCCATAAATTTGGATAGGTTTACCACTAATTGCATTTAGAAACATGTAAGATATAAATCCTTGACCATGGATTCCAAATTGTTGATCTCCATAAATGCAAGAAAGGCGGAAAACAGTATTTTTCATCCCATATATCTGACCAAATTCTTGAACATATAAATCTCCGGTTAATTTAGATACTCCATATGGAGTATGGATCGAATGATCAATGGATAAAGTTTCGGAAAATCCTGTAAATTTTTTTTCTTCTGGGAAATAACGAGTTTTTCCTTCAATTAAAGGAATTTTACTCACATTATTCCCATAAACCTTATTTGTTGAAATATATAAAAAATCTGTTACAATTTGGCTTTCTTTAGCAGAATTTAATACATTAAATAACCCGATAACATTATTTTTAAAATCAAATCTCGGGTTTTCTATTGAATCTACAGCAGATGTTTGCCCCGCAGCGTGAATTATTATTTCGGGTTTGAAATTTTGAATCAAAATCTTAACTTCTTCCTTGTCTCGAATATCTATGAATTTTTTTTCAATCTGTGGATAGAATTCATCTATATATTTCCAATTGTAGTTTTCTTCATTTGATTTTGAAGAATTACTGAAAAATGTATTCGGTCTCGAAAGATTATCTAAAACTGCGATTTTATGACCTTTTTGAGATAACTTTATAGCTACATGATGACCAATAAAACCCAAGCCACCAGTAATAAGTATTTTAGACATCGTAACTATTTCTTTTCCTTTCGTAAATTTGCATTTAACTTTAGAATGTTGATGGAAACCGTTATATCTCCCTCAGTTTTTGCTAAAATATTTCGAGCCATATCAATTTTTTTTCTCAAACCTGGAATTAATCCATTTGGATAATCAAGAGTGAATAAATAGGAATAAATTTCATCCATATACTCTAATCCTTTTAATCCATTGTCCAAATCCTCATTTCTTATACAATTTAATACATATCTGCGTAATTCCCCTACTACATCCGTTAAAGAATACGCATAATCAATTAATCCTATTCCGCATTCTTCTGGACTTGGGAATCGATTTTGGGTAATTAAATTATATAAAATAATTGCTTCTCCAAGTTCTTGCTTCACTATTTGCAAATAATCCTTAGAAAACCCTATTGGCATATCATTTATTGTTTTTTGTAAGCTTTTTAGGTATTCTTGGATTTTACTTTCCTTTGATGGAATTAATGAAAACTCTTTACGATGAACATGCTTTATTATTTCACTGCACAATCTTACGGATTTTCGCTGTAATGGTAGGATTCCTTCTCGGATTTGATCCATACTATCCAGTTGATCTCGTAAGGATTGAAAAATTTCTTCCAATTCATTATTAACCGGCATTTTTCTCAATTCACGAGAATTATAAATTTCGACTAACAAAAAATTTTTGTTAAATTATCAATTATCTTAATTTATAAAAATGAAAGTTGCTCCCTCTATTTTGTCTGCAGATTTTAGTCGACTAGGTGATGAAATTAAAGCAGTTGAAGATTGTGGTGCTGATTGGCTCCATCTAGATGTAATGGATGGTCATTTTGTTCCAAATCTTACTTTTGGTCCGCCGGTAATAAAAAATTTACGTCCATTATCGTTGTTGTTCTTTGATGTTCACCTGATGATATCTGAACCTGAAAAATTACTACAGAATTTTCTTGATGCTGGGGCTGATCTGATTACTATTCACTATGAAGCAACCAAAAATATAGATGACATTATTAGAATTATTCAAAAATCGGGTAAAAAGGTGGGGATTTCGATTAAACCTAACACTCCTATTGAATCGATTAAAATATTCTTGGATAAAATCGATCTTATTTTGATTATGTCTGTTGAACCGGGTTGGAGTGGCCAAAAATTCATGCCTGAAATGTTAGAAAAAGTCAAAAAATTAAAAGCATGGAGAGAAGAAAATCCTGAAAAATTTACCTACCTTATCGAAATTGATGGGGGAATTAATGATAAAAATATCTTAGATGTAAAAAATAGTGGAGTTGATGTTGTAGTTGCTGGATCATATATATTTAAAAGTGAAAGCTATAAAAATGCAATTTCTTCCTTACATCAATGAATAATATCAGTCAACAACTCAGATCCCTTCATTTTCGATTTTCAAAGCGTTTTCATAACAACACTTGGCGATCTGCATAAACATTTCTTCAACATTTAAACCATCTTTTGCAGATGTTTCTAAATGACTTGCATCCAATCGCTCCGCTAAATCTTCTGCATCTTCATAAGATACTCGCCTTTGTTCTTCAAGATCTTTCTTGTTTCCGATAATTATCAGCGGAATGTTGCCTGTCGCTTTCTTTAATGAACTAATCCAACCGGGAAGCCGTAATAATGACTCGGGTTTCGTAATATCATAAATACCTATTGCTCCTTGACTCCCTTTGAAGTAAATATTTCGCATACTGCTAAATTGAGCTTGACCCCCAATATCCCATAATAATAATCTAAGTAGAACTCCTTCCATTTCGATATCTTTGATAAGGAAATTTGTTCCAATTGTTTGTTTTAGGTCTGTGGAGAAAGTTTTCTTGATAAATCTCAGAATAAGGCTGGTTTTTCCGACATTTTGAGACCCAAAAAGGGGTATTTTGAATTTATATTGTTTTTTAGTACTTTGATTACTAATCGCGATCTCCTCAAGAAGATGTTAAAAATTTTAATCTGAATATACTTTCATTTTTGTTATTATTAATGCTTCTAGTTTGGCTATAACTTTAAAAAAAAATAAATGATTATAAGAGTATTGAGAGACAAATAATTCTTGATAATGATTACTGATGGGAAAAAAAAAAAGCAGTTTTTAGGACTAATTTTCTTACATATCAGCGGAATTTTATGTATAATTTCCGAGTTTGTTCTTTGGACAAATGAATTTAGTATATTTCAATTATTCCGATTAGAAGAAATTACAAATAATTTAATTTATTTAATCCCACTCGTGGGAGGTTTTGGAATTCTCATATCTGCCGTGAATATTACTATATTTCGGCGAAAAACATATAAATTTTGGTATGTCTTGTTAGTGATCATTTTAAATCTACTATTTTACTTTTTGCTTGAAGTATTCTCAAATCAAGGTGCTTATCTTTGGAAGTATTTGGGAATCTATATGATTGTTTCTGCGTTAATGTTTTTGCTTTTTGGAATATTATTTCAATTTAGTACAAGCGCTGAGAATTATTAAATTTATTATGAAATATCTAGGTGTATCAAGGTTGATGGAAGATAAAAAAAATAAGAAACCAAAATCAAATTCAAATAAATTTAAGAAACATATTAGTGATAATCCCTTGGAAATTACAGAAGATCAGTTCTATATTTCCTTAGGTCATGATATAAGGAGAAAAATTTTAAAAATCATTGGTGATAACGGCTTTTCAAGTTTTTCTGCATTCAAAAAACAAATCCAATCAAGCACGGGAACTATATATCATCATTTAGATGTTATGAAAGAATTGATAATTCAAGATAAGAAAAAGAAATATTATTTAACTCATTTGGGAGAGCATGCCTATCAAATTTTAAATAATAATATTGAATCGATAGAAATTGTTTCTAAAAAGGATGAGAAAACCGAGTTTAATAAAGAAGATAGTTTATATCATTATCTTTTATTTAAGAAGCTATTCGAATATTTCTCTACTGAAACAAAAAAAAGTATTATAATTTCATTCGGAATATTGCTAACAATAGGTATATTAAGCGGAATTAATAATTTACAAATATTTTTATTCTTTATTCGACAGGTTCAGATTGGAGAACCATTACCTTATTATTTTATAATAGATTTATTTACGATTTTCATCAGTTATTTTATTCTTATCTGCACAACTGAAATTTTGAGTTATTTTATCTTTAATAATCATAATAACTGGGAAAAATTTCTCAATATTCTTTCAATTCCGTATCTACCTATACTGATTTACTTGGTATTATATACAATATTTAATCTAATTTTTCCCACATTAGATCCCTTAATCTTTGATATTATACTACTCTTATTCCAAGTTTGGTCCATGATCTTGCTAGCAAAGGCAATTTCAACTGTAAAAATCGTTAAATTTGAAAGAGGTCTATTATTGGCGATTTTAATTGATTATGGAACATTTATGATTATGTTAATATTAAATAATCCTTTCAGATAAGAAATAAATTCCAATATTATTGGATACCGATATGAACAATCTTAATATCTTCTACATTATTGATTTCTTTTAATTTCGCTTTAGTTTCTTCAAAATCCGTTTTATCTAAGGGATTAAAATATCCTTCATAAATACATTGACCTCCTTGTTGACAAATACCTGATGTATAAAGAAATGGGAGGTCCATCTCTTGAAAAACTGTGCTGATTTTTTTTAGAGTGTCTGGAGAAAGAGATCCATTAAAGATGACAGATATTTTTAGAACGTGTTTTTTTTCATATGGCATAATATCTATTTTAAAATTTTCTTTACGTTTTTGAAAGACAATAAAGAAATTTTTTCTCGTTTCCAAAAATGCTTCTAAATCTCTTAGAATATTCGTTGGTAGGGAAAGTGATTTCTTTCGTCTTAGATCTTTAAAAGGAACAATGATTCCATGTGTTTGGGCTTGTGTTATTTCGAAAAAGTCTGAAAGTTCAATAATATTGTTTGTTAGAAAATTAAATTCATCATTTATTTCTGCTTCATAATTCAACGGAGGATTATTGATATATAACGCTTTATAAATCATTTTTCTTTCTTTTATAATTTGGATAAATTTTTGGAATTCTCTTTCATATGCTGATAAATTTGGAGACTCTTCCTCAATAATCTTTGTTATCATTGCCATTTCTTGTTTTCCCCGGGCCCATGCAGAAGGAAGCATAAAAAAATAATTAGCAGTATTTAATTCAGCTGAAAATGCATGTGTAAAGAAACCCGGTGTCGCAGCATCCATTAATCTTTTAATTTGAGCAATATCTTCTTCAGATATTATTTCCTCAATATGTTGTGGGACACTATATAATATGTCAGGACCGATTATTGGATTAAAATAAATAAATAAAAGCATTTTCTTGACCAAACAATGATATATTGGTAATTTTGATAATATGATAATAATTTGTTTTTTTTCTTTAAATGTTTGTTTTCGGTTTTTTAATAGGCAAGAATATTGTCAATATCATTATTAGACTAACTATTCCAAGGATTAAAACAGACCCTTGAAAATTCCATGTCCATATTAAATGATATATTAAAAGAATTATCGATATACTTGTAAATATTATATTCATTACTGATTTTGTGAGAAAATATAAAACTTGGAGAGATATTATTAATATTAGTGATAATATACTTAGAATAAGATTATTTTGCATGAATCGGGAATAGTTCGAATCGGATAAAAACAAATTATTAAACTGTTCTGAAATGCTAAAATCATTATAATCTAATTTAATAGTTAATCTAATCATAATAAATAATAACAATAAAAAGGAAAATAGAGCCAAAACTTTCTGGAATAATTCTATTTTTGAGTTTTTCTTAAATATATTTAGTTCTTCTTCCTCAGTTTTGCTGATTAGAGAATATAAGATCTCCTTTATATGTTCAGGGGTCTCTTTCCTTACAGAACCGACTTTATAAAAGGGATATTCTGCCTTTTTTCTCGATATTACTTCTTTTGCTTTCATAGAAGTTTTTGATTTAACATATTTACC
The DNA here is from genome assembly GCA_030611625.1 of Promethearchaeum sp. Lineage (GTDB taxonomy): Archaea > Asgardarchaeota > Lokiarchaeia > Sigyniarchaeales > Promethearchaeaceae > Promethearchaeum. Next base: position 19,078 of record JAUWPK010000011.1, read on the forward strand.
TTCCCAAACATACATTATCTTTTCGTCTTTATCAATCAACAGTCCCATATCTTTTTCAGTCAAATTCTCACTTTCAATCCATGTTGCATTCATATATTTAAAGATAATTGTTACCAATTCAAATTCCTCAATTACTTCTTTTTCAATAACAAAACCAAAACTTATTAATTATTTATACAATTGGCATTATATAATTATCTACATTAGAGGATTCGCCATGAAATTCCGATTAGTTTTTGAAACAACAACAACAAAAGGGAAAGAAGTTCTTATAAAATTTAAAGTTCCCCCATCCAAGCACCTTGGGCTAATAAATTTTCTCAAAATTGCTATGGAAGATGGTAATGAAGTCAATTTTGCTGTTGAAAAAATATCTGAAGATAAAAAGGAATTAAGTAAAATCAAAGGAAAATTTTTACTATCAGAAGAAGAAAAATCCTAAACTAAAGAGATAAAAAAGAAATAAATGAAGAAATGCAATAATGACTTCAAAATTTAGACTTAGACCCATATTCGCACCCCTAATTAAATTTATAGCCAAAGGTTTTATTAAATTAAGGATTACTCCTAATATTGCTACTTTGATTATGCTATTTTTCTCCATTTTAAGCTCCTTATCATTAATATTGTTAGACAATTTGCTTCTTTTCGGAATCCTGATTTTTGCAACAGGAATTATGGATGGCATTGATGGTGCTATAGCTAGATTAACTAATATGAACTCAAAATTTGGAGCTTTTTTTGATTCTTCTATGGATAGATTATCAGAAGGAATAATTTATTTAGCCATAGTATGGAAATCTTCGGAATTATTGGGCAATTTTCCAAAGTGGAATATATTCTTCATCTGGTGTTGTTTGATATTTTCTTTATTAATCAGTTATGTAAGAGCTAGAGTTGAATTAGAAAAATCTAAGGGAGAAAATATATTCGATTCAAATATCGGATTATTTGCACGCTCTGAGCGCTTATTTTATTTGGTTATATTAAGTATTCTTAGTTATTTCTTTAGAACAAGTGGAATTGCGATTTTTTCATGGGGATTTATCCTTTTTTCAATTCTAATTTTTGGAACCTTTTTGTATAGGTTTTTAATTTATCGCCAAATGTTAAAGAAAATGTAATTGGATGAATTTCTGATTCGATTCGTGGGTTCGGAAAAAAATAATCAATATTAGAAATTTCTTTGATATTTCTTAAAACTTAAGGTCATTTACCGATATTTTTTAGAGAACTTTATAAAGTTTAATTTATCAAATATTTATAGAAATGAATGAATTTGATACAAATTATTTACTTAAAATTCTACCCAAATTAATTAAAGAAAACGATACAATTAAAGGCGCAATAATTAGTATTTTATCCGGGGTCGTGGCAACAAAGGAAGATATCAAAGATGTAATTCGCGAAATGGATAAACGTTTTGAAGCCGTGGATAAACGTTTTGAAGCC
>JAUWPK010000187.1 GCA_030611625.1 Promethearchaeum sp.
TGCGATGCTTTTTCAAACATTGATGTTATTCCATCAACTAAAACAAGATTTATTGTATTTTCATTTATAATTGAAAGCTTTTCGTAAAGCACTTCCACCATTTGATCCCATGTGAAAATTCGGGACACGATGATATGTTTAAGTACAAACGACGGATTAAGACGATTGGAAACGGCAAATTTTGAAATTAGATATGGATCAAAACGATTTTCCCCATCAATATATGCGTTGAAATGAGAAGATTTTTCATCATCGTTTTTTTTTAAGGAATTTACAGCAGTCTTCATCAGTATTGAAGATAACATTTTTTTTGGACCATAAAGGAAGTATACTGGTCCAGGAACAAATCCTCCTCTAAGAAGAGAATCCAACATTGGATCTCCACTACTTAATGGAATAAATTGCTTGATATCTTCATAATACTCGGATGCTGTAATAATCTTGATCACCCATTATGAAAAATTTTCCTAAAACTAAAGGAAGGCGAGGGCGACAAATTTCTTAATTCTTTAGAATATGTTCAATATTGATCATTATTAGGGATTATTTTAAAAACTTTGAAAAACAATTTAGAATCCTTTTAATCATAATGGAAATCAATAGAAAGAGAGAGGTCATTGAAAATAAAAACTTGTTAATTTATAATATATTTACCCAAGTGCAAAAAAATCGTTGAAAGGTAAAAAATATGAAGGAAAATATTACATTAATAGGATTCATGGGAACAGGAAAAACAAGCATTGGTAGACGATTAGCTGAGAAAATGGAAAAGAATTTTATTGATGTAGATGATTTAATTGAAACTCAAGTAGGAAAACCAATTTCAATGATTTTTGAAGAAGGAGAATCAGAATTTAGAGAATTGGAGAGAAAAAAAATAAAATCACTTAGAATAAAAAAAAATTGTGTAATCTCTTGCGGAGGAGGGGTTATATTAAAAAAAGAAAATATGGAAATTCTTCAACAAATTTCAGTTATAATATTATTAGAAGCCTCAAAAGAAACAATTCTCAGGCATATCAAATCAGATGGGAAAGAAAAGAGACCCCTTTTAAACAAAGAAGATCCTTTAAATGAAATTGAAGATATTTTGCGAATTAGGAAGCCTTTATACGATGGATTCGCTTCTTTTCGAATCATAATCGACCATAAAACTATCGATGAAATCGTTAATGAGATCATGAAATTATTAGGAAAAGAAAAAAAATGACATCTGAAGAAATAAATAACAATCCAGATTTTCCAAATGAGGAAAAGTCAGATGGAGATGAAATAGAGCATGTTTTCAAAAATTTAAAGAAAGAAATAATAAATAAAAGAGAAATTTCAAAATTAAATCTAGAAAAAGAAGGATATTATTGCAAATTATGTGGAAAACATGCTTCTTTTAAAAAGGAACCAATCGCTAAATTGAGAGCATGTTCTCATTGTCAAATTCCAATTGATCGAAATTGTCGATCCTGTGGGTACTGTTTAAATTGCTTCTTAAATTTAAATGAAGATGCACAAAAAACATTAAAATTGCTAAGATTTCTAATTTGGTTTGTTCCAATCTTTTGCGGACCCTTCTTATTTTTCCAAGGTTATTTAAGATTCATTTCTACGGAGTTATTTTTAATTACTTTATTATCAGGTTTTTATTTCTATGCGCAAAGATATATTAATAATCATTCTAAGCGATATTTCAACAATGAATGGGAAAAAATTATCAAAGATGAGAAATACAACGATTATTTAAATCCAAACAGTCGAATACGATATTTGGATGAACATGTTATTAAAAATGAATATAATAAAATAGAAAAACGGAAAGAAAAATTAAAAAGATGGATTGAACCTAATAAAACATTTTCAGAAATCCCAGTTCCTGCTTATATTGAGAAAAATTCATTGAATAAAAATGATGTGATTCAATTTAACCAAAATACACAACCAAATGAGGGGAAAGTAGTATTCAATCTAACAAAGTGCCCAAAGTGTGGAAAAGAAATCAAATATGCTAATTTTTGTCCTTCCTGTAATAGGAAATTTTGTCCTGAATGTGGAATTGATAATATGATTTACAATCGATTGTGCCTTTGTGGATTTATATTTCCGGAGTTAAAAGATGAATTTTTTAAATGGGCAGGAACAAATGAAGTAGTATTTTTAAAAAAGGATAACAAGGAAATGTAAATTTCAAGATTTTTTTTCATATAGGATAAGTTTCCTAAGATTTATAATGTTTTATTCATATTTCACAATATGAAAAAAATAGAGTTATTTGTAATTTCATTTGTATGTTTACTTTTTTTTTCAAATATACCAAATGTTCATTCAGAATCAATGAATTTACCTAAAGATTACAACCAAACGTTAGATTTAGAACAACATCTAATTTACAGGTTTGAAAAAGTTAATGAAACGTCTAATTATGTAGAATTCGGGTGGGGAGGCCCTCACTGTGCTCTTGAAGAAGGAGGATCTTTGGAATTAATCTTCAATGGAGTATATAGTGAAAGTACTTGGTGGGGAGGGGTTGTTACAGAACCTTTTTTCAATATCACTTTTAAGTATGCAGATGGCTCTGTTAATTGCACCCTTCCAAATAAATCAAATAATGCAATTGCGGATGCTTTGGTATTAAGTATTTCCCCTTGGTATCCCGGAATTTTAACAACAAATAATTGGACATATCATGATGAAACAGCAGAATCTCTTGCATCCAGCGGGTGGATGGAAGGAACACTAAATATTAACTCAAATAATAGTTTTCGAACATATGATTATATTCAAACAAGTGGAGCTCAAAGAACTATGCTTATCTATAATGAAACATCTGGATTTTTGGATTATTGGAATTCATCATTCGGAAACTATTATTTAGAAGCAAATCTTGAAATAGAAGAATACATTCCTGAAGAAAAATCACTTGAAATACCAAGTTACCCTTTAATTTTAATACTTGGAGTTAGTACTTTGACTACAATATTTGTTTTAGGAAAAAATAAAAACTCAGCTTAAATTTTAGGTAAATTAAATGTCAGAAACAAATAGAAAGATAATAATTGTTTTTTCTATAATTCTAATTGGAAGTTTCCTGATTTTTTCATCATTTCTTTTCTTTTTTAATCCTACATTAAAGCAAAAAACAGAATTTGATAACGCCGACGCATATAATGATTCTAATAATGAATATACGTGGCTCAATGACCCAAGAAGATTAAACCAAACGGAAGTTGTAAATAATATTACTCTAATTGTTGATTTTGGAAATGGCACTATTGAAACATCATTGAATATAACTCAAGAAAATTCTTTTACTTCAGTCTTTGATCTTGTTGCATTTCATTATCAAATTGTATTTGAAATGTTTACTTTTGGATCTTCACCATCCTTTTTAATTACTTCAATTAATAATTTAAAGAATAATGAGCATGAAACAAATTATTGGCAATATTGGGTAAATGAAGATTATGCAATGGTAGCATGCAATGAATATCAATTGGAAAATAATGATATTGTCACTTGGATTTATGGGGATAATTTAGCAACGTAAATTTATAACATTCAAAAAATATATTGTTCTTAAGAACAATGTCTGAATTAAAATTAGATCGAGATTTGCAGATAGATCTACATCGGATGCTCGAAGCCTTAGAAAGTTCCACCGATTTGGAAGGAACAGCATTGGTAACTAAAACAGGGTTAAGAATTGCAAGTTCGACTCATGCCTCAACTGATATCGACCAACACTCTGCATCTCCTGCAACTCTTGTTTCATTAGCCAATAAAGTTTCTCAAGGTTTAGAATATGGTTATTTAAAACAGATTGTTATTACGGGCGAAGATGGATATACTATAATAACTACTAGTGAAGATAGTGAATTCATGTTGTTATCTCATAGTAAAAAAGCAGCAAAATTAGGATATTACTTTCATCGTCTATCAAAAGCTTTTGGAAAATTAACTGCATTACTTGGAAACATTGAAATTGGTGAAGCTGCTTACTGATTGAATTGTTGATTAAATATTATATATATGATTTTGAATTATTCAACTTAAATTTTTTATACAACTTCAATAAAACAATAGTATCTTTTGTAATTGGGATTTTTTCATTGAATTTTTCTCTGATAAGAACTTCTACATTACCTTTTTTACCAAATATTGACATAATCTTACCAAATGGCTTTTCCGCTTTTAAATTTAAGATAGTATGAGCACCTTCAGATGATGATACCAAATTTTCAACAATTACACTGGATGCGCGATATTTTGCATCTTTAATTTTTCCTTTTTTTATTTTTTCTTTAAATAAATGTATCGGTTCTTTCAAAATTCCAACAATTGTGCTGGATCCCATTATTCGTAGTGATTTAGGGGAAAGATCTAATCTACTTAATAAAAGAAAATCTCCTTTTTTTACAAATTCTACCTTATCGGTCCATAATATTGCATTAAACACTTTTAAATTAGAATCAGGGGATAATGGGATATAAATCTCATTATTTTTCCAAATTTTCTTCCTATATGGATAAATTCGTCCATTTAACGCCATCATACCATGATTTATATTTACATGTTGACCAAAGTTAATTGAATGCTTGTATAACTGAAGTATTTTTACATTTATATCATAAATTTGGCTTTGCGTATATTCAGATTCATTATCTGTTGCAAAAGATCCTCGTGAAATCTGTTCTGGATTTATATTTGATACTGAGATTCCACAACGATCACCTGCTTCTATAGAATTACTTTCTTTTTTCCATTTTTGGACTGAACGTATTTTTCCAGACAATTTTTCAGGAAGAATGAAGATTTCTTGACCGATTTTTACTTTACCACTTAATACAGTACCTGTTAATATTGTTCCATGACCTTTCTTTATGAAATGATGATCTATTAAAAATTTAAATGTCCCTTGATTCTTACGCTGAATATCTAAGATTTTTATTGATTCTAATAAAAATTCTTTTAATTTTGAAAATCCGATATTAAGTTTTGCAGAAACTTCGAATATTTGATGATTTTTTTCAAATCGTGTACCTTTAATAATTTTATTTATATCTCTCCGAACTTCAAGAATTCGATCTTTGTCAACTAAATCTGTTTTATTTATTATAATGTATAATTGAGGCACTTGTAAGAGATCTAATATAAGAAAATGTTCTCCAGTTTGGACTTGAGGGCCTTGAAGTGCATCAATAACAAGAAATCCAATATCTATAATATTTGCACAGCTCACTACACTACGAATCAAGTCCGCATGACCTGGGGAGTCTACTAAAGTAATCATATAATTTTCTAAAGAAAAAAAAGTAAATCCCATATCAATAGTGATTCCTCTTCTTTGTGCTTGAGAATGTTTATCTAAACCCGCTGTTGACGCAATTTCTGTTAAACATTTGGCAATTGCAGTTTTTCCTGCATCTATATGGCCTAAAAGTCCGACATGAACAGGTATTAGGTTTTTTTCATCTTTAATGTTATTCATTTATAAAAATTTAAGATTTTATCCTTTTAATTTCTGGCGCCGTCACTTAAAAATTATCCAAATCTGGATACTTGGAGATCAGTAACGGAAGATCAGTAGCACCCCATATAGAGATGCCAGTGGTTTACTATTTCTTATGTTCCATCCTTTTTCAATAATATTATCCGGATATCATTCAATCTACTACAAATTCTTTTTATAAATCTTCTCCACTATAGTTTTTAATTATCTCAATCTGTAGAAAAGTAGGAAGATAACCTAAATCTTAGTTTATCCAAATCGACTTTCCAGGTACTTTCTATAGTTATGGGTATTTCTATATCTTTTTTTTTGAAAAAAATGGATAATCCTAATTATATTAGATAAATTCACCCATAATGATTTATCAAAGAATTTCTTTTTAAATCCCCACACTCGTTTAGAAAAATAAATTATTAGATTTAATTGAATTGAATGATAAATATCTCAATTTTACGAATATATATAGAATGTCCAGATTTTTCCAAGTTTTTCTTAACTACAAAAAACCCTAAAATTATTTTAAATAAAAAAACTATATCAACTCAAGAAAAAAAAAATGTTGATATAAAATGGGACGAACCTATAAAGAAATGTCTTGCCCTTTCTGTGGAAGGGTAGTAAGAGATTCTGATAAATTTTGTATTTTTTGTGGATCTAAAATTCAAAAAACTAAACAAAAAAAAGAAAAATCGAAAGAGCAGGAAAATATAGAACAAGAAGTGGATAAGGATTTAGGATTTTTAAAAGGTATATCGAAGAAAGATGAGAAGAAAGAAGATTCTGAAACTCCTTTTATGTTAAAAGAAGGATCTGAGGATTCATTAGAAGATACAGTCTTATCTCTTGATGATATTGAGAAAGAAAAGAAAGGAAAAGGAGCTTCAACTAAAAAAAAAGATATAAAAGTGGAATTACCTGAAGAAATTAAAGAGCAGCTTGAAATTAAAATGAAACTTGCAATTGTTGAAGATAAAAAGAAGAAACTGAAGGAAAAACTTAAAACCCTTAATGATGATCTAAATGAAGAAAAATATGAATATGATATGGATTATGCTAAAGAAATAAACGTAAAATTAAATGCATTTAAAGCAATTAAAGATGAATTTAATGAAAAAGAAGAGAAATTGAGAGCAGAACTTGGACCAAAAGGCATGTTTAAAATAGATGAACTAGAGGACGAACTCGAAGTCCAACGCGAGCAATTAATTGAATTGAAAAGAGCTTATAAGTTACATAAAGTAAAAAGGGATATTTATGAGCAATTAAGAATGGAATATTCTACTGTATTTAGAGAAGCTGAAAAAGAACTCCGAGATTTGCGGGCCAATATTATTCGATGGTTTTCTTCGGAAAAAGCAGATAAAAATCGATTAGAAAATCGTATTCGACTCTTACAAGGACGTTATAAAACAAGGGAAATTGATGAAGACGAGTTCAAAAGACAAAAAAAGGAAATTCAAAATGAAATTGAACGTGTTTCTCAGCGAGTTAAAATCTTAGAATTATATGCCAGAACGAAGAGAAAAAGATTTTTTTAATTGAAAATGAATGAACAAATCATTTTTAATTATTTAAAATGTTTAAAATGTTAATAAGAGTGATAAAAATATGAGAAAAATCATGATAAGTATTATTTATTTACTAGTATCCTTAGCTTTTCTTGCATTAGGCTTAACTTCCGGCCAGAATCAAGTGATACAAGAATATTTCTTTAAAATGACTTGATATTAAATAAAAAAAAAGATTATTCCATGTAGTTATGGCTTTTTTCTCGTTTTGGAGGTTTTTTTTGACCAAATTCCATAAATTTGGAATATTTTTCATCTTTATCTTTTAATTTTTTATAATCTTTATTATGCTTTTTACATAAGCCCACTTTTCGTGTCTTTTTATTGCTTGGTTTGAATTTCCAAGTCAATTTGGAAAGATATCCTTCTAAATTCGATTGAGCTATATGATGTGTCGCTTGAAGAGTACAACCACTCAC
>JAUWPK010000188.1 GCA_030611625.1 Promethearchaeum sp.
GATAGCACCTTAGCTCAAATAACTGGTGATAATACAATTATTACCATGGCAGGTCCTGAAAAAAGCGTTTTAGCAACTAAGACATATGTAAGTCAATTAGTAGCATTAGCAGCTTTAACTTTGGATTTAGGGTATTATCGAAAATCATTAAAAAAGAATGTTTATGAAAATCTCTGGGATGAACTTAAATCGCTTCCAAAATTAATTGAATTTATCCTGCCTAATTATCGAAAGGAAATGCAAGAAATCGCACCCTTTTTTAAATTTGGAAGAAATGCATTTACAATTGGAGCAGGTCCAGATTATGCAAATTGTATGGAAGCAGCATTGAAATTGAAAGAAGGTGCACAAATATTCGCCCAAGCATTTTCAACAGCAGAATACGTTCATGGTCCTGTCACTTTGGCCACACCTTATACTTTTGTCCTTACACTTATTCCAAGAATTGAAGCAAAAACCAGATATGATGATGTGATCAAACTAATTCATAGGTTAAAAAATAAAGGGGTTACTGTGGTAGGAATTAAAAATGCAAACCAAATAGTTGACGAATTGGATATTTCTATTGATATACCTGAATGCAATGAAGCTTTTACTCCAATTTTATCAATTATTCCCATTCAGTTATTGGTGGTGGAAATTGCAACCATAAAAAACATTAACTGTGATACTCCCAAATTCTTATCCAAAGTTTCCAAATTATGATTGTGTTAATTTAAGGAACTTCTAAATTGTTTTTTATTATAATTTCATAGTAGTTGGCGATATTTTCCATCACATTATAAGCAGAGAGATAGCCTTGTGTCGCAGCTCTTTTTACTGTTTCTTCTAAAAAGCCAAGGTTAGGATAATTTTTTGGTATTGGAGTGTCTAATGATCTTATATTGAAAAGACTTCTCCAAAGTGCAATAGTCCATTCTAATAATGGTTTTATCTTCTTATCAAATTTTCTTTGACCTACTTCCGTCAAAGAAAAATCTTTCACAAATTTATATACTATCTCACCTGAATCTATTATTTTTTCATCGGTTACATAGCCAAGTTCGATCATATCGTTTAGAACGGAAGAAACATATTCATTTGATACTTCAAACCCATTTTTTTTTAGATCATCAACTATTCTTTCGATGGACAACGCTTTAATTTTCATTAAGGCTTTGTTTTTTGCAATTATAATATATGGAATTGGAATTGAACTCTTATCTATAACTATGAATTGTAGCAAAGACCCCACTAACATATCACTTATCATTAATTTAACAGCAACTAAATCAGTGTTAGTAAAATCTTCAGATATTAAATCAGAATCTATGTAATTGTTAAAAATAGATTCAATGATAGATTTTACAACAAAAAATCCATCATTCATAGCATTCTGTAAATTTCTAACAACTTCGATTCTATATTTTAAATCAGAAAGAAATCGAATATCATCTACAACTACAGGTTTAATTGTTTTTAATTCAATCTGAGTATTACCCCCGAATTGAATCCACAATTTATGAAGACGGGGCATTTGAACCTTTATATATGAATATTTTTCTTTAACAACTTCAAGCAGATTTCTTAAAAAGTTATCAATAGGGGGATTTTCATTCTGATTCAAATTTCTAACCACCAGTTATTTCTATTCAATTATTAATGGAACTTCAATCACTTTTTTTGTAAGTTTTAAATCATCTGAATTAATAGATAAGCGAAACGCTCTCATTCCGCGAGTAGTTGAACGATCTTTAATTTGATGAGGGTTGCAAACGATAGCTGTCCAATAAGGGTTTTGGATTTGTGCAGGATATTGATATGAAATATCTATTTTAGACATATAAATATGATCTCCCCTTTTAAAAGGGTGAGAATGAAACCATCCCAACCATTCCAAATTTCGAGTGGAACAATCTTTAATAATCGGGATGATTTTTTCGTAATCAGAGTCTTTAAAATGCACTTCTGTATGTCTTCCAACTCGAAATGGATAAGCTTCCGAAATTTCTATATCTCCATTTTCACCAATTTTACCAAAAAAAACACCAATTATTTCTTTACGAGGATGTTCTTGAGCAAAATTGATCATTATTGAATATGAATCTATATTTAGATGAACACTATTGCTAGGTTTGGGAAAATTCATATATAACCTCTATTATTCACTAATATTTTTTAATGTAAGTTATTTTTATGAGGATGTGCAAAAAGTTTCACAATTTGAACGTCAAAATTTGATAGGTGGGTATTACACTGAAAAATATGTTGCGAAAATACTTGTAAAACACAGTTTACTTCAATGGTTCTCAGATTATGTTTGTATTCAGGATAAAATCCTTTTAAATGACAGTTTTATATATAAAGATAAGATTTTTCTTGAATTATCAGAAGGACAGCGAATAAAACTCAAACAGAAATTGAAAAACACAAAAATATTGGATCCTGCAGTTGGAGCGGGTGTATTTTTAATAGAATCCGCTAAATACCTTGAAGAAATTTATCATAATATTTATGAAAATCCATTAGATCAAGAAACTTTACGATTATCAATTGTTCAGAAACATTTATTCGGTTGGGATATAAAAAAAATAGCTATTGAAACAACTAAAAATGAACTAGCTAAATGGATTATGGGAAAAAAACCAGCATATTATGAATCCTACAATGACCTTGATTTAAATTTAGAAAAAACCAAAATTAAACTCCCTAAGGTTTTAAAAAATCATCCAGATAAAAGACTAATTTCTAAAATTGATGGAAATTTTACTGTTAAGAATGCTTTGAATATTAAAATAAATAATATAGAAGATGAAAAGCGAGATTACTATTCAATTCTAATCGGAAATCCTCCTTATGGAAATATTTTATCTCATGATGAGCAAAATATAATTAAAAATTTTTATGAATGTCGAAAATCAGAGATTGCAGAACTTTTTGTAGAACTTGGTTTAAATATCTTATCAAAAAATAGCTTTGGTGGAATATTATCATTCATTCTTCCTAAAACAATTACATATTATCAAAAATGGTCAAAATGCCGAGAAATGTTGATAGATAATGAAATTTTAGAAATTTATGATTTAGGATTTGCATTTCCTAACGTTAATCTGGAACAAATTGCAATTATTCTTAAAAAAAACATACCTAATCAAATAATTGCTAAAAAAACTCAAAGTATTGTAGTCGGAAGTTTTTTTCCTCAGAAGAAATTTCCGAAAACTAGCTATAAAGTACTTGGGAAAATCCCAAATAGTTTAATAATAAAACACAAAACCCTTATTTTCATACCTTTAACCGAAAAAGAACTAAAATTGATAAATTATATCAACGGAAACTGTATATTCCTTCCCGATATTGTGGATAATTCCAATGATAAATCGTTTTCATCCTCTTTAAGGAGATCAATTTATTTCAGAAATGAGGAAAAGGCTAGTTTTTCAAAAGGTTCCCAGCTTTTTCTCAATAAGGTTCCCGATATTAGTGCTTTTCAAATCAAACGGTTATATAGTATTCAATTAAAAAAAGAAAAGAACTTTATAGCCTACCTACGCCCAAAAATTCTATTTAAAGTTCTAAGAGGTAGCCGATTGGCATGTTTTGCAGATTTTAAAGGAGATATTTTAAGCACCGAAAAAGTAGTCAACTTTTTTCCCAACAAACTCTATCGAAAGTATCTTTTCGGACTTCAAGTTTTGTTAAATAGCAGACCAGCTTCTTTCTATCTACAGGCAATACAATTTAACAAAACTACTGAAACTTCGCGGGTTTTAGATCCTTTTTATGCAGCTAAAATTCCTATTCCAAAGTGCAATAACAAAGAATTAGAATTTCTAAATAAAATAGGTAAGCTCTTAGTATTAAGTAATTATCAAGATGATCAAAAATTAACTAGCCTTTTAACTGAATTTGCAGAAATTTATTCAGAATCACTATATTTTTCTAATATTTACATCAAATTGTTAAAAAATTCATTGTTCTTTGATATTGTGGATATTACATCTAATCCCTACTTAAATAAAATATTTGAATTGGCTCAAATTGTTAATTTTTCTGAGCAATTTGATAAAATCTTAAAAAAAATTATTCATGATCCGCCCTTATCAGATAGAAGAGTCCCCAATCCACAATTTATTCAAAATATTTGGAATGAATCGATTAAAAAAGAATTAAATGAAAATATAAATCTTGTTTATGAATACTATAATTTAAGAGATTTTGAAAATTCATGGATCCATAGATCTTTAAATCTTTTCTTGGGAAAATGATATTTTTTAGAAGAAAGGTGAACGACTATAGTAAAATTGGACGTAAAAAAATTATTCGCAAATTCTTTTCAAAAAAAAAACAACTTGGGCGATAATATTATGGCTCTCGCGCCAATCGAGCCAATAACAATGAATCCAATTATTCGTGAGTTAATGGCAATTAATGGTGCGCGCTTATTGTATAGACCAAAAATATTACCTCAACATTTACTAAAAGCACCAAATTGGCAATATTGGGCAAAAATCAAAAAAATATCACAAGTCAAGACACCTTCAGGTGAAATAGTATATGACGGAATACAAATCATTGCCCGTCCTGGCGACCCCATAAAAAAAGCGGTCCGGTATATTGATAATTATGCTAATAAAATCGGAATTCGTTTTATAGATTTGAATTTTTGCTGCCCGGGATATAAGGTTCTCCCTAAAAGACGCGGTGGGGATTTGCTAAAAGATCCGGAAACTATTATTAAAGTAATATCTGAAGCAATGAAATTTACAAACTTACCAATATCAATCAAGATTAGAAAAGGATTTCTAAACTCGGACACCCCCACAAAACTTTGTTCACATATAAGAAGAGAGTTTGGAGAAAATATCGCATGGATTTCTGTAAATCGTGCACCTGTTAAAATGGAAAATGTTGATTTTTCTCTTATTAAAAATGATTTCAAACCATTTGAACAAGCAATAACGGCTGTTGAAGGAAAAATACCAATTATTGCAAATGGATCTATAGAAACATATCATGATATCAATATTATTGAGAAAAATGTCAATATCAATGGATTTATGATAGGACGCGCTGCATTAGGAAACCAAACGATTTTTCATGATATTTTAGATCCTAAATATTCAGGAATTGAAGCAAATAATATAGATAATGCGCAAATCATATTAAAATTTGAAGAACTCTTTAAAATTATTTCAAAATATAAAAATGGTTCGAGTGGACGCTTTTGTTCAATGGGTGAACTTAAAAAAATCCTATTTTATTACATTAAACATTACCTTGAAAGCCAAAACAAACAATTACCTACAGGATATGGATTTTCAAAATGGAATAGCTCTAAATTTTCTCCAGATTCCCTTGTAAGAGCACTTTTTAAGATATTTCCGACATTTCCAGAGGGATCTTGGGAGAAATGGATTAAAAGCATTTTCAATTAATAAGTGAAAAGATTAAAGTGAAAAGATAAAAGATTATAGTAATCGAAAAATTTGTTAATTTTTCCAATGATAATAATTTTAATTGAAATATTTAAGCGTGAGGTATGGAAATGTTTGAAATAGACAAGGAACAAAGAAATATTGCATATTTTAGTATGGAAATCGCCCTTGAAAGCGATATTCCAACTTATTCGGGCGGACTAGGCGTTCTTGCAGGAGATACATTACGATCAGCAGCAGATTTGGAAATTCCGCTTGTAGCCGTGACTTTATGCTACGATAAAGGTTATTTTTTCCAAGAAGTTGTTCAAGGGAGACAAATTGAAAGAGAAATTCAATGGGAATTCTCCAGCGAGTTTGCTAAAATGCCCAATATAATAGAGCTTGACATTCAAGAGAAAAAATTTAAAGTTGGTGCTTGGATGTACACGATTAAAGGCATAACTGGTGGAACTATTCCCGTTATACTATTAGATACGAATATTGAAGGAAATGAACACTGGCAAAAGAATTTTACTCATATTTTATATGATGCAACACCCTTCCAAAGGGCAGTTCAAGAAATGATCTTAGGTATGGGAGGGATTAAAATGCTTGAATCTTTGGGATTTACAAATATACAAACACATCACATGAACGAAGGTCATGCAGCTTTTGGTGTTTTTGAATTGCTTAAAAAATATAAAGGGGATTTAGAAGAAGTCAAACGACGTTGCATTTTTACTACACATACACCTGTCCCTGCAGGGCACGACCATTTCAGCTATGAGTTAATAAAGGATATATTTAGGGATCGCTTGCCCAAGAATTATAAAGAATTAGGTGGTGAATACGACCTTAATATGTCATTACTGGCTTTAAATGGGAGTAGATATTGCAATGGTGTTGCGCAAAAACATGGTATGGTTTCAAGAGAAATGTTTCCTGGGTATGAAATCGATGCAATTACCAACGGTATTCATAATGGATTTTGGATAAATAAGTATCTAAAAGATCTTTTTGACGAGAGAATTCCTGGATGGGCAACTGATTACAATAGACTCGATGATGTTTGGGATTTTGGGAACTTTGAATTGTGGGAAACACACATGCAAGCAAAACTTGAATTAATGGATTATGAAAAATCCCACTCTTGGGTATTACTTGATGATCGAAAGTTAACCATTGGTTTTGCAAGGAGAATTACAGAATACAAACGTCCAACACTCTTATTCTCTGATGTAGAAAAATTAGGTAAGATTTGTAATAAAAGAGTGCAATTTATCTTTGCTGGGAAATCTCATCCGAGAGACGAACAAGGAAAGGGATTTATCAAACAGATAAGCGATATGTCCGATTATCTTTATGATTCTTATGATATAGGTGTCGTGTTTTTGGGAGCATATGATATGGACCTCTCACATCTATTAGTAAGTGGTGTGGATGTATGGTTAAATACACCACGTAGATATATGGAGGCATCAGGGACAAGCGGGATGAAAGCATCCCTTAATGGGGTAATGAATTTCAGTATTTTAGATGGTTGGTGGATAGAGGGATATCAGCGCGACCCAATGGCGGGTTGGGCAATAGGTTGTGGTCCCGAAGATCCAAAAGCTACACAATATCCGGATTCTTACGATGCTAATGACATGTATAGCAAATTGGAACGTGAAATTATACCACTTTACTATAATAATCGAGACGGATGGACAGAACGAATGAAACACGCTATAAGATTAGGAACATATTTTAATACACACCGAATGGTGGAAGAATATGCTGAACGTGCATGGAAACTAAAAGCACAAACTAGATGGAAATCATTACTTGATCACTAATATCACTAATATCAATAGTTACACTAATAAAAACCATTATTCTTTTTTCTTTCCTTCTTATTCGTCTCTTTTTAATTGTTGAGAGAAAAATTGAGCGTAATACTTTACAAAAATAAATGAATAAAAAAAACAAGACTCCGCAAATTAATCTAAGTTTTATTGTCGGAGGTTTTTTCACATTTAATTGCATTAATTTATTCTCCTATTAAATAATAGCTTCTTTGCGACAAATCAAATCCTTCTAAAGTT
>JAUWPK010000316.1 GCA_030611625.1 Promethearchaeum sp.
TTAATTATTGAATTTTTTTTTTTATCTAAAATCAATTGATTATTTCTATCTACAAGGAATTCATGTCCACAATGTTGACAAAAAATGGTTTTTTGGGATTTTTGATTTGCTTGTTTACAAATTGGGCAATAGTAAATGTCATTTTCTAAAATTATCCCTGTAGATAATTCATTATTCTCATTATTTTCTTTCTTATCACTTTCGGGCAGATTTTCCACCAATTCTTATTTTTATTTAAAAAATGTAATTTGAAAGATAAAATTTTTTTCTTTTACTTAATTTTTAACAATATAATTTAGGATAGTTCAAATATGGATGAAATTGATAAAATTATTTGGTTAGAAGGATTGAAAAATGCTGTTAAATTCAATGGTAAAGCAAACCCAAAAGCCATAATGGGTAAATTAATGAGAGATCGGCCTGAATTGCGGCAAAAAGGAAAAGAATTAAAACCAAAAGTTGCCCAAATTATATCCAAAGTTAATTCTCTCTCGATAACTGAACAAAAACAGAAGGTTCTAAAATTAGACGCTCATGCTCTTGATAAAAAAGAAAAAATTGGCCCAGAAAAGAAAATATTGCCAGAATTACCAGGAGCTATACAAAAAAAAGTAGTTATGCGGCTTGCTCCCTATCCTTCAGGGGCTCTTCACATTGGAAACGCAAGAATGGTTGTGCTAAATGATGAATATGTGAAAAAATATGATGGAAAGTTACTCTTAGTTTTTGATGATACAATAGGTACTACAAAGCTAAAAATGAACGAACCAACCGCGAAATATGTAATCCCCGAAGCTTATGATTTAATTCCTGAAAGTCTTGATTGGCTAGGTGTGAAATACCACGAAACTCATTATAAAAGTGATCGGGTTGAAATTTATCAAGATGAAGCTAAATGTATGATAGATAAAGGTCATGCATATGTTTGTACATGTGAAGCAAAAGAATTTCGTGATAAATATAAAAGACCCGGAATTGAATGCCCTTGCAGAAATAAAGAAAGAGAATATCACCAAGAATTATATGATAGAATGCTTGAAGGTAAAATTGGAGAAGGGGAAGCGGTTGTTCGCTTGAAAACTGGAATGGATCAAAAAGATCCTGCGCTTCGTGATCATATTATTATGAGAATTTCTGATGCGCCACATCCAAGGATTGGGACCAAAGTTCGATTATGGCCTGTGTTAGAGTGGTCGTGGGGATTGGACGATCATTTATTGGGAATCACTCACATTATCCGGGGAATTGATTTAAAAAAGGAAGGAGAAGTTGAAAAAATCATATGGGATTTATATGGTTGGCCAGAATCCCAAATTACTTTATATGGTCGTATGAAATTTGATGACGAATTCAAGCTTAGCAAAACTTTGGCTCGACAGAATGTTCATTCAGGAAAATATGATGGATGGGATGATCCTCGAACTTGGAGTTTACAATCATTAAAAGCAAGAGGGATACAACCTCAAGCGTTAAGAGAGTCATTATTAGATTTAGGTTTATCAAAACGTGGTATTGTTTTCGATAAAGAATGGATTTACTCTAAAAATTCAACAATCATAGATCCAACTTCAAATCGTTATTGGTTCGTTGAAAAGCCCCATCCTGTTAAAATTACTGATATTCCAATGGATAAATTTGTTGCTAATCCATTGATTAATCCCCAATACCCTAAAAAAGGTGTAAGGAATGTTCCCCTTGACATAAAAGAGGGAATATCGAAGGTTTTTATTGCTGAAGATGATCTCAATGAAATCAAAGGTAAAAAGGGGAACATAATTTATTCTGCGTTAGAAGTAGGTCAAACTATCCGATTTAAAGATTTATTTAATGTGAAAATTGAAAAATTGGGAAAAAATCCAATAGTTCATTATGAATCTCAAGAAAAAGAACTAAATATACGAAAAATTCAAGTTGTTCCCCAAAATAATAAAATTCGCGTAAAAGTTCTCCAACCAGATGGAAAAATTACTTCAGGATATGGGGAATTAAATTTAAGAGGCTTAAAACCTGGGACGATAGTGCAATTTGAAAGGTATGGTTATGTTAAGCTAAAAAAATTAACGAAATCTGAAATATATGGGTATTTTTCTAATTAAATAAATAATAACTGCCAGGGAATTTTATTATGAATGAAATTAATTACTCAGATTTACTTGAAAAAGGTTTCGAAGAGATTTTTGTATATATTCCCGAAGGATATGGTCATTATTGTTTTGCTTGCTCGAAATCTAATCCAATAGGTTTAAAATTGCGCTTTTTTGCCAATAAAACAACAGAAGAACTTGTTTCAAGATACATTATTCCAAAAGAATTTTGTGGATTTCCAAAATATTCTCACGGTGGAATTTTAACGACTTTGGTTGATGAACTAATGGCCCATATCACCTACTTTAAATTTGGGAGATATGGGATAACAAAATCAATCAATATTAATTTTATTAGACCCGTTCTGATTGGTGAACCAATATTTATACTAAGTAAAATAACGAATTCGATTGAAGGTAAAGCTGGAAAAGAAATTTATGCTAATGCTAAAATTTTTAGTGGGCATAATTCATCTGGTAAATTATGTGTTAATTCCTCTGGAGTTTTAGTTATTTTACCAGATGATCGCTTTAAAAATTTATACGAATAAATCATTATAAGAAAAAATAAAAGTTTTAGTTACTTCTTTTTTAACATGTCTTTTGAAAATCCTACATTAAATGGAGCAAAAAATATTCCAGATACTCAAAAATTAGAAATGTTAAAAACCGGAACTACAACAATTGGTATGGTAATCAAGGACGGTGTAATTTTAGCAACAGAATCACAAGCAACTGCGGGATTTTTCGTAGCAAATAAGAAAGCTCAAAAATTATTCAAAATAAATAATCAATGTGGTGCTACAATAGCAGGAGGCGTTGCTGATTGTCAGTACGTTATTGGTCAAGCCCAAGCAATTTCTAGATTATTGACTGTCCGCGATGATAAAGAACCTAGTTTGGAATTCATTGCTAATATTGTAAGAAATATATTATTCAATGGGCGTTCATTCTTTCAAGCATTTATGATAGTTGGAGGATTCGACTCAAAAACTCAATCCGGGAGAATTTTTCCAATTGATTTCTTAGGATATATGGCAGATTCTGAAAATTTTGCAAGTTTAGGGTCTGGATCTTCATTTGTATTAGGAGTTCTTGAAGGAGGATGGAAACCTGAAATGAGTACTGATGAAGGAGTTGAACTTGTGAAAAAAGCACTAGCTGCTGCTAAAAGCCTAGATATCGGATCTGGATTTGAAATTCAATTAGTAATTATTACAAAGGATAAATTTAAAGCAATTGAAGGACCGCTTACGAAATTATAGAATCTTTTAGTTTTTTAGTCAAATTCTTTATAAATAACATCCAAATCAATTTTCCCTTTTCTATAATCTTTTGAGAAAGCCGAAAGCGCTTCCCACCATTCAAGATTGAATCGATCAACTATTGCATATTTCATGGAATCAATAATTTGGGGCATTCCCAATTTAATTTTTTTATCTTCATCTTTACTTATACAATCAACATCATGATAAAAAAACGAATCAAATTCATCCATGAAAGCCAATGTTTTATCTTGAGGACGAACATCTAAGGGAAAAGTAACACAAATATTGAATTTTTCTTTTACCCAATTAATTCCTTCATCATTGTAATGTTTATGTAGTGCACAAAGACCTTTATCAGTTAGAAAAATGCAATGATTTTGAGGTATTTCAAGATCTTCATCTTCATTTCCATCATTCTCGTCATCATCTTCTTTATCATTTTCTATATGATCTGTTTCCTCTTTATCTTCTTCTTCATCTTCCTCATCTTCCTCATCAGGAAAATCCCATTCTTCAGGTGCTGTGCGTGTTTTATATAATTTTTCTTCCTTATCATAATCTTCAGGGACAATAATCTGATCATTTACTTTTTCAAGCAGATCTATACTATCTTTTTGCAACATAGGTTTTATTATGGGTAAAATCTCTTCTACTCTCTTAATTTTTTCTTCACTAACATAGCACCCCCAAAACAAAATAAATGAGAACAATAAATCATTTTTCCATTAATTTAAATAAGTTATAAAGGAACAGCCCCAGTAAGCACACCC
>JAUWPK010000260.1 GCA_030611625.1 Promethearchaeum sp.
TTGGATAAACTAGGTGTTAACGATTTTGATATTTTTGTAAAAGATCTCAAAAATTCTAATAAAATTCTGATAATCGGGGATAATTCGGGAGAATCTGTATTTGATCGAATGATGCTGGGATATTTTACTGAAACATTCCCCTCTAAACAATTTGTGTATTCAATACGCAGCGGTCCTGCTATAAATGATATTACTAAAACGGAAGCAGATGAAATTGGATTATCAAAGATATGTAAAATTATTGAAGGATCTGCTTCCCCTGGAGTAATTTTGGAACAAACTAATCAAGAATTTCAAGAAATTTTCAAGAATTCGGATCTAATTCTCTCTAAAGGTCAAGGAAATTACGAATCTTTAGACGATATTGAAATTGGGAACTCACAACTTTACTTTCTACTAAAGGCTAAATGTAGTTTCGTTGCAGAAAGATTTGGCGTTGAAGTTGGCTCGTTAATCTTGAAAAAAAGAGATAAATAACTAATCATTTCTCTAAAACTATGCCTTCAAATGGTTGAAGAGTTATATTTTGGCTATTTAAAGGTTGGCTTGAGATAGTTGTTGAAGATAATAAATGAGAATTTGGAACAGGATTATGGAATGTAGTGATTTTGTTTCCAAAATTTAAATAAACATAAACCATTTGTTCATTTCCATCAATGATTGCAGATCTTGTATAACCAAAGACTTTCTTTGGTATTGTTTTCAAATTCATTAAAGTAATATTTCCAGAATTTAATGCAGGAGTTTTTTTCCTTAATTTAAGGAACCTTTGATAGCAACAAAACAAAGAATCCTTATCTTCAATGGAATTTTCTACATTAATTGATTTATAATTCGGATTAATGGGTAACCATGTATCGATTGGATTCGGTGAAAAACCAGCAGTTTCATCCATATTCCATTGCATTGGTGTTCGGCATCCATCTCTATTTAAACCATAATCAGATATTTTTAATAGAAAATTTTGGATCAGGTGGGGCAATTTTTTAAATTTCAAAGATACAGAATCCAAAGACTCCTCGAAAGGGAGGAAATGTTGTCTCATACCAATTTCTTCTCCATAATATATAGTGGGGACACCTCTAACAGTTAATTGAAGTACTGAGTAAAGTTTTGATTTTTCGATAGCATTTTTTTCTTTAAAACGGGAAATATGCCTAAGAAAATCATGATTTGAGAATACCCATGTTGGAATATAAGGATCTGGAAAATATGTCTCAAATTCTTGGATTAATCTATGAAATTTCTTAACTTTTAATTTAGTTCTCATTGATTGGAATATAAAAACTAAATTTAATCCATCAGGCGAATCTTTACCGCAATAGTTGCGTAATTCTTCTAAAGTTCCAGAAATCTCACCTATTAAAAATCTAGGAGGATTTTGAAATTCATCAATGACTTTTCGCAGTTCCTTTGCGAATTCAAAATTATCAGGATAATTATCAGTGTATTTTTTTGATCTAAAAAACACATCCATTGAATCATCTGTGGGAAAAAATTTCCAAGAAAGAGGATTATTACGAAATTCTGGGTCTTCATAAACCGTTCCTAAAATATCAAGCCTAAATCCATCTACACCCTTTCTTAACCAAAACCTAATCATATCCATCATATGCATTTTAACTTCTGGATTTCGATAATTCAAATCGGGCTGGAAAGGTAAAAAATAAGCCCAATACCACTGATCAGTTTTTGTATCGTAATGCCAACCACAATCAGTTAGAACTGCTTTCCAATTATTTGGTGGCGCTTTTCCATTTGGTTTTTTACCATCTTTCCATACATACCAATCTCTCTTGGGGTTATCTCGACTCGATTTTGATTCGATAAACCAATTATGTTGATCACTTGTATGATTTAAAACCAAATCCAATACAATTTTCATCTTTCGATCATGAACGTTCTTTACAAGGTCATCAAAATCATCCATTGTTCCGTATTCAGGGTCGATATTTTGATAATCTGAGATATCATATCCAAAATCAGCTTGAGGGCTGGAATAAAATGGAGAAAACCAGATAGTTTCAACACCCAAATCTTTGACATAATCCAATTTAGAAATAATGCCTCGCAAATCTCCAATTCCATTACCCGTGCTATCTTTGAAGGATCGAGGATAGATTTGATATATTGTAGTTTTTTTCCACCATGGAATATTTTTTCTATCTTGATTTTTTTTTTCCACCATAATCGATTAACCAAAGTTTTATTATTTTAAAGATATTTCTCATATTGTGAATTTATTATGAAAAAAACTCTATTAAACGTTTTACAAGCCTACGTTGGCGAAAGTCAAGCCAGAAATCGATACGATTTTTATGGTAAAGTGGCAAAAAAAGAAGGGTATGAACAAATTGCTTCTTTATTTTTTGAAATTGCGAAGCAAGAAAAGACTCATGGTAAAAATTTTTTCAGAATGTATAAACGGCTCCAAACGGAATCAAAGGAACCAGATATTGAAATTTACTTAGATAAAGTTCATGTACCTACCGTTTTCAATACAACGGTAGAAAATCTCAAAGCTGCAATTGCAGGTGAGCATTTTGAAAATTCTGAACTCTACCCAGGTTTTGCTAAAATTGCTGAAGAAGAAGGATTTCCAAAAATTGCTGTGCAAATTAGAGCTATTGCAAAGGCAGAAGAACATCACGAAGAAATATTTACAAAACTCCTAAAAGAATTAGAAGCTGGAACAGTCTTTAAAAAAGATGAACAAATTTGGTGGGTATGCATTGAATGTGGATATATTCATTACGGAAAAGAAGCACCAAAAAATTGTCCTTCATGTAACCATCCTCAAGCATATTTCCAGCGTAAATCGGAAGAATTTTAGTTTTTTTTTCCTTTCTTTATAAGGTTGCAAAAAGAAGAATTAGAGCCCAAGTTATTAATCCTGTGAAAACACCGTTTAAGAGATTATCGCAAAAAATTTTACCATAAATATCAATAATTGCAAATGAAATTCCACATACAATTGCGATTAAAACTGGTATAAAATTAGATAATCCTGGCACTGGAATTATATTTAATATAACTATAATGCCTAAAACTGTCGTTAAAACACCAGCTATTAGTCCTTCAAAAGATTTTTGAGGAAAAAAACCAAATGTTAATTTATGTTTCCCGAAGTATTTCCCTACAATGGAAGCAACAGCATCTCCTATGCAACTAACCCAAGCTGCTATAAATAAAACTTGAATAGGAAACACTGGATGCATCCAGATTATATTAGCAAGAAGTATTGTAGTTACGCCATTCACACTCCATCTTTCTTTTTCTGGTTCTAATGATTTTTCAAACCAGTTCCACCCCCAGCGAGGCAAATATTCCCAATGAGTGATTCGGGTCATATCTCCTACCATCATCATAATCCAAAAGAAACCTGCAATCAATATGTAAATAAAATTCCGAAATTCTATCGATGTAATATTCCAATCATTATTTTTGCTCACTATGAGAACACTTATGAAATGTATTGTGATAATTCCGGTGAATTGAATAAAATGTAGCATTTTTCGTGAAAAATCTTTAAATCTATCAGTTTTTGTTCCAATTTCAACAGATTGATACTTTTTATCAATTTTTTCCAAAAATATTTCATAAGTAATTCCTTTCCGGTAATTCGGATTCCTTTTTGACCTGATATAATGGGGAATTACATTAAATCCCAAAAAAAATATTATCATTGCAGAAAAGCTGAAAATATGAATTAAATATAAAATATTTTGATTTTGAAAGGGCTCTGAAAACATTGTGAGAACATAGAATCCAATAACAAAGAATAATATGCTTTCCAAAATTTCTGAATAGCGAACATTTACCTTTACTGGATTACTCCACCATTTTAATGTATGAAGTAAAAGAATTATCCCCATTACCCAGAAAAAAGTAGCATCAATCCATGCCCAAATCATCATAAAAATCACAAAGTGCTTTTTGTTATATAATGCAGAAAGAGCAATTAATGTTAAGAAAAAATGCAAAAATGTGTAAAAAAAAAAAATAAGAGAAAAATGATAATTATTGTTATACCGCTTGATATGGTAATCCACTAAACTTTGATGAATTATATTCTGCCATATAAGCCTTTCCAATTTTACCATAAGCAACAGGCATTACAAAAAGTGCCAAAAAACAGCACAATGACACAGCGGTTCCGATTTTCAACCATTTATATCCTTCTGTGATATTTTTCATCTCGGGTGTTGGTAACAGTTGTTCCATCTTCAATGCCCATTTCTCTAGTTCCATAAATACTAAGATGTTGAGAATGGGGGGTACAATTATAAGAATACCAAAATTAAATATCATCACAATTATACCAATTAGTAAATATTGGTAAACCTTCTCGAATATTGGATCGCCCGTAGCATCTCTGATATCTTTTACTGATGATAAATACTGCCAATATATAATCAAGGTTATTATTCCAACGCACCCCATTACTAAACTAAAGAGACCTACCCCAACAATCATTAGAATCATTGACCAATCTTCCATCATAATTCCCCCGATAATTGATGTAACTATAGCAATAGTCCCGAAAATAATTCCTGCTCCTAAAGTAATCCAAAACCATGTGCTCATCTTCTTCATTTTAGTCCCCAATTCGTAGAATAATTCTGGGATTTGAACGATTTCTTCATACGTATCTGATTCTTCTTCTACCATATAAGTTTCACCATAAAAATTAAAACTAAATAAATTTTTAAAAATCTCTAAAAACGTTTATGTTTAATTTTATTATATTATCAATTTGTAAATTATAAAAGGTTTAGGTTCATGCTATTAAAATTCAATATTTTTATTCATAAAGATTGTTTTACTAAATACTAAAAAATGATATAGAAAAAAAATAAATTTATGGAACCTTAAAGTGATTTTCCACAAACTTCACAAAAAACTGTTCCCTTAGGATTTTCTGCCCCACAATGAGGGCATCTTGCTATGTCATCCACCGGTTTATAGGTTTGACCTACGGGTGTCGATTTTGATGAAGAAATATCACCGTAGGATTTCCCACACTTTCCACAGAATTTACCTGCTAGATGTTTGGGAGTAACCGTTCCACAATGTGGACATGTTAAACTTTCTATTGATTTTGGGGTTGGAGCTGGTGCTTTAGGTGCTGGTGCAGCGTATGTTTGAGTTGGAGGTGCAGGTGCGGCGTATGATTGAGTTTGTGCAGATGCAAATCCTGGAGCAGCAGATATCATAGGCCATGGACGGGTTGTCCCAATTCCCCCAAATTGAGAGGAATTGTATTCTGCCATTAGAGCCTTACCGATTTTCGCTTGAGAAATTGGAATTATAATTACCGCGATTGCGACACATATCGATAC